>JARCMA010000396.1 GCA_030248405.1 Microcoleus sp. MP8IB2.171 | reverse complement strand
TTTTGACTCATTTTAACTACTATCTTTGCACATTTTCAGCGCTAAAACGACCCCAAGTCTTTTGATGTAAGGGTTTTAGGCTTTTTCAGCAAACCCTAGCTATTTGTTCTAACAGAAACAAGCCGCCGACAGAATTTCCCTCTTTATCTAGAGGCGGACTGTAAGATGCGATCGCCCCTTCACCCGGAATTACCGACAGCAAAGCCCCACTAACTCCAGACTTAGCCGGCAGTCCCACCCGCACCGCAAAGCGGCCAGATGCTTCATACAAACCGCAAGTAGCCATCAGCGCTTTGACAGTGCGGCAGTTTTCCCCGATCGCTTCGCCACTATTTACCAAAACCATCCCCAGCTTAGCTAAATCCTCCACATTTCCCGACAAACAGCAGACGCGATTATAAGTTTCTAGCGCAATTTCCGAGTTTTCAAGATAACCCCATTCTACCATTGCTAAGGCAAGATCCCAATTTTTTTGATTCGGCATTGCATTCACTGAATCCAGCATTAACTCGTCAACAAATAACTGACTGTTTGCCTGTTGATTCAGCCAATTTCCCAGGTTTTGACAGCGCTCAACCGCATTTTTACCGGGAATCAAAGATGCAAGGGCGATCGCCCCGCTATTAATCATCGGATTTCTCGGCTTCCCTTTATCTATTTCCAGTTGAGTCAGGGAATTAAAAGCCATTTCCGAAGGATCGCAGCCCACGCAATCAAAAACCGCTTTTTCGCCCAACTCGCACAGCAAATAAAGCAGCACAAACGGCTTGACTACGCTCATCAGCGGGAATGTTTTATCGACGCTGCCCCAGCTCAAAATTTGACCGTCAATTGCCCGAATTTGCACGGCAAAGCATTGTCTGTCGGCTCCCGCAAGCAGAGGTATGTACGTGGGGATTTGACCGGATTTACTGCGATTAATTGCCTCTGTTGCCCAAGTTGCCAGTTGTTCTGGTTGCAGGGAAGATAGTTTGCTGGTGGATGTTTTCACTGTCGATTATTTAGATCGTTTGAGATTTGAGATTGGCAGTGCGATCGGGCTTTTGAGCCATAAACCCGGTTTCTTAAAATAATTGCGCCACTTCAGCTCCTGCAATAAACGGGGTTTCTTACATGACCAAAACCAAGATCAGCTTTAAGGTCTTGACGTTTTCGCCTGCGTGGAGATAATAAATTTATTGACAATTTTTCATAAAAACCTGTCTTTGCATAAAAATCTCCCTTTCACCCAGATAGATAAGTAGCAGCTTCAAGGCAACGCTGCTACCCAAAACAAACCAGCACTGGCTTGAAATGCCTTCAGATTCTTATGTCTAAGCCCCAGCAAGGGGCGGGGTGCATATTTAGCTTAATTCTTTCAGGGTTCGCGTAATCCTTTCCGGAAAACCCCCGAACCTCTGAGAATTTACTATCCAACCGGATCTACCAAAACCAGGATAAAAAAATGGCAGAAGAAGCGAAAGTAGAAGCACCAAAGCCCGCTCCCATGATTTTTAAGGGTGTGTGCAAGGAGGGAGTTCTCAAAGGCAAAGAAATTGAAGGCAAACTAGATATCAAAGTCAACGTCGAATCTGTCACAACCCCAGAAGCAACGCCCAAAAAATCCGAGTGGGAGCCAGTTATCTTTTGGGTTTTGTTTGCATTCATGGCAAACTTGATTGTCGGCGACCCCGCCGGAATGCGAAAATACAGCTCCCCACAAAGGTCTTCTTCTCATCAGATTTTAAACCAATCTGGGGAGCAGTCGCTGTTGCCTAAGAAAAACACCAGCAACTCGCCACTTTAGGCTCTGGGAGCCTGCCAGCCGCGCAAATAGTAATAGAAAGACCCGAAATATTCATCGAATACTCGCGTCGTAGTTACCAAAGCTTCTGCACTAGGCAAAAAATCTCCCGCGTCTAAGCGGAGTCTCGATTTCCCTCCTGACGTGGGCTGGAAAGTGTAGAAGTCGGTAGCTCTGGGAATCACCTGGATTCCCATATTGGCAAAAGCGAGGCTGGCACGGCGCATCTGAATCGCAGATGTTACCAGGATTACTTTGCGCGCGGCGCCACGGCTGTCGAGTATCTTTCTCACTTCTTCAGCGCTGGTGCGTATGTTGCTGCCGTTATCGTCGAGCACGATACTACTGCGCGGCACGCCCATGTTGTTTGCCAGCAAAGTCTCGATATCCTTAGCTTCGCCAACATAACCCTCCAACTCTGGTCTCGGGCCAGCGGTAACGATGACCATAGGTGCCACTTTTTTGCTGTACAAAACGGCAGCATAGGGCAGGCGATTGCCTGTATCTGTTAGTTGAATTGCCACTCGGTTGGGGATGTGAGGCTGAGTGGTTCCCTTGCCCAGCAGGACGATCGCCGCTGCGGTTTCATCGCAGCAAACTGTGCGGACGGCAGCAGCAGCGTCCCGTTCTGCTTGCTCGGCGAACCAGTAAGCGACAACTGGCATACTCGAAAGGATCAAAACTAGCAGCGCTGCCAGGATCATTCTCGGCGCCGGGTTGCGGATGCCCCCGTTCGTGATCAGCGCCGATGCAATCACCAGCAGGGTGATCGAAAAACCCAGCGGCTTAAAGAAGAAGGCTATGAGCCCGAAAATCGCTGCTCCGACTGGCGTGTCTGGCGCGAAAAAAGCCAGGAACAAAAGGCTGATCAGCAGCAAAACGCGCAGCCGGTCTATTAACGGATTGTCTTTGCCTCCTGATTGATCCCACCACGATTTGATCAGTGAGAACAGGAGGAATAGAAATAGAATGCGAGCTAACAGTTCTGGCATCTTGCAATATTCTGTGTCTTCATAAATTAGTACAGAAGTTTTGGAAACGAGCGCTAATTTAACTGCGGCAGGAAATACGGGCATCGGTGGGTTTTTAACTTTCGCGAATAACGCAGTCCGATCGCATTTATTCTAATGCTCGCTTCCGGTCAGCTATCAACCATTGGTTGCAGGCTGCAAGCCCGCTACTTCCAGTCACAGATTGCTGACAGTTAATTGGTAATTGATAACTGGTAATGGTTGATTGATAATTGGTAATGAATCGAGCACGCCGCAGGTGAAATTGGCAATTCAAGTCTGCTTTCTGTCGCCTGCTTTTTTTCCCCATTACCTGTTACCGATTCAGCAATCCCAATTTATCGGCGCTTCAGTTGATTCCGAATTGCCTGCGTTACCGTTTGAATTACTTTAACACGAGCATAATACTTGTTATCGGCCGCAATTAGCGTCCAGGGAGCAGCCGGCGTGCTGGTGCGCTGAATCATTTGATTCACCGCCACTTCATAATAATTCCACTTTTCCCGATTTCGCCAATCTTCCTCGGTGAGTTTGTATTGTTTAAATGAATTGTTTTGCCGCTCTGTAAACCGCTTTAGTTGCTCGTCAGGACTGATGTGCAGCCAGAATTTAACTAAGACACAACCGAAACTGGTGAGTTGCTCCTCAAATTCGTTGATTTCCTGGTAAGCTCGGCGCCATTCGGGTTCGGTGGCAAATCCTTCGACTCGCTCGACGAGCACTCTACCATACCAACTGCGATCGCAAATGCTGATTTTACCAGCAGTCGGCAACCGCCGCCAGAACCGCCAGAGGTAGTGATGCGCTTTTTCTTCGTCTGTCGGGGCCGCAAACGGATTAACGGTGTAACTGCGGGGGTCTAGGATATCCGTCAAGCGTTTGATTGCTCCTCCCTTGCCGGCCGAATCCCAACCTTCAAACAGCACTAACACGGGGACTTGCTCTTCGTCGATGCTTTGTTGCAGTTTGCCAAAACGGGTTTGTGCTGCGCGAAGTTCCTGTTTATATTCGTCGGGTGACAGCGATTGAGTTAAATCTACTTGGGCGAGCAAATCCGGTTCGGTGGGTTGCAATCTTTCTTGAGGCGGCAATTTCACGGGTGCAGATTGCGTCGGGAGTCTGTCTAGGGCTTCTGTAATTGTCGCTGCCATTTGCGTTAACACTTTGACTCTCGCCCAGCGCTGACAGTCGCCTTCAACTAGCGTCCAAGGTGCCGGGCCCGTGCCAGTTTGAGTTACCATTTCTTCGGCCAAAGTTGTGTATTCTTCGTATTTTTTGGCTTGTTTCCAATCTTCTGGCCGCACTCGCCAAGCTTGTAAGGTGTCGTCTTCTAGTTTTTTGAGCCGGTGTTTGAGTTCTTTTTTGCTCAGGTGAATCCAAAATTTGGCAATTGCCGCGCCGTCATCTACCATCTGCCGCTCGAAGGCGTTGATTTGTCTGATGACTGTCGGTACTTCTGCGTCGGAGACTCTCTGGAACAATCGGTCTTCTAAAACATGAGTGTACCAACTGTGATAGAAAAAGCCAATTCGCCCTCGCGCCGGCAGTTTCTGCCAAAACCGCCACAGAAAAGGATAGCCCATTTCTGCCTCTGACGGCGGCCAAATCGGGTGAACCGCAAACCCGCGCGGGTCCATGTACCCAATCATTTTTTTGACTAGCGCGCCTTTGCCGGCGGCGGCCCAGCCTTCGAGTACGATGATTGCGGGCAGTTTTTTTTCCCAGCAGGTTTGTTGGAGCGATCGCAACTGTTGCATTAAAATTTCTATCTTGGCATCATAGGTTTCTTTATCCAGGGAAATATCTAAATCGAGGTTGTCGAGCATATTTACCTCATATTAATCTGTAAAAAACAGTTTAACGTTAGTTTAACGTTTGGATAAAGTTAAATCCTCAACTCCGGGAAAAACGTTATAAAAATTACAGTTACGGCTGGTTAAAAGCGCGGTGCTTCTGCCGACTCCAGACTCCCGTTAATAGTAACAGAACTTCTATTACATCAAACTTGCAAAAAAGAAACGCAGCGGTTATAGTTAAACTAGGCAACTTTTTAATAGGTTCAACTTCTCCCCTCCCCCGATCGGGCGAGTTAACAGGAGGAGCAACAAATCCCTGAAACAGGATTTATTGTCAAACATAGCAAAAGTAAAAACCAACTACCCAGTGGGGGTGACAACTTCTTTACTTAGCTTCATCAAATTTATTTAAACAACAGTTAGTCAAGCACCAGCCTTGATAACTTTGAGGAGGCTGCTTGCGAACATTGGGCGCTCCTTTAGTCTGAGACTCACATACAAAACTAGCCCAAAAAGGCAAACCAATTTTTATGATTGCGCTATGAGATAAAACCTGAAAGCCTGGGTGATATAAACAGGTTTCTGAGTTTTATCGACACCATTTTCAAATACTAAAAACAGTTTAGATGCGGGCTCGCGTGCCCGCCCCACAAGAGTATTTATTTCTTGTGGAACAGGCCTCTTGCCTGTTACTGACGTTTGTCCAAAATGTCTGAATTACTGTACTTGTTTGCCAATACCACTTAAGAGGAACAGTCCGAAGTTACGGATTGCAAGTTTTCTATGAATATCTTAACAACCCGCTCCTACAATGGCGAAACTGACTGGTGCGCGATCGCAAATTTGATCGATGCTTGCGAAGCAGTCGATCGACTCGGCGAAGAAGTCTCAGCAACTGAACTCAAGCTGATACTTGATGCACCCAAACTAGACAAAGCCCGCGACGTGCAATTGTGGGAAGACGGTAATTACAAACTGATCGGTTTAGCACTCCTAGATATGCCCGATTCTCCGGCTGAAATAGACGCTTGTCTCTGGTTTTACGTGCATCCAAATGTCCGTGGCAAAGGATTAGAAAAAGACATTATTAAGTGGGGAGAAAATCGGCTGCGCGAAGTCGGAAAAGAACGGAATTTGCCCGCGAAATTGCGTACCTACAGCCGGGAGGACAAAACCGATGAGATGCGGCTGTTAGAAAAACAGGGCTTTGAGGTCGATCGCTATTTTTGGACAATGGCCCGATCCCTCGCCGAACCCATTCCCACACCCGAATTTCCCGCAGATTTTGCACTGACTTACGTATCGGGAGAACAAGACATCCAACCCTGGGTAGAGATGTTCAACCAGTCATTTATCGATCACTGGAATCACCACGATTTAACTGCGGAAACCGTGCGTTATTGGATGCAAGATCCGAATTATCAGCCGGAATTAGACTTGATTGCTGTTTCGGGCGATCGTAAATTTGCTGCTTTCTGCGACTGTCAAATCAAACCCCAAAAAAACGCCCGCAGCGGCACTAAAGATGGTTGGATTGAATTGTTGGGTACGCGGCGCGACTTTCGGAAAATGGGTTTAGGAAAAGCGATGCTACTGGCGGGTTTGCACTCCTTAAAAGCGGCGGGCGCAAACACAGCTAAACTCAGCGTCGATGCTGACAGTTTGACGGGGGCGACAAAGCTTTACAAATCAGTGGGTTTCCGCCCGATGGAAACTTGGATCGAGTGGGTAAAAGCTGTTTAATTCAGTTGACAGTTGACAGTTGACAGTTGACAGTTGACAGCTTGCCCTGAGCTTGTCGAAGGGTTGACGGCGACCTCTACCTGGAAGGAAGAGGATTGGAGTAATGAATAGTCTGATTTTAATTTCCCCCTAGAAGGGAAAGGCTTTAAACCAATTCTTTCGGGTAAAAAAGTAGATGCAGACGGCGGTTTCAACCGCCCGGTCTTCTACAAACCTCGTTCGCTTTGTTTTGTCACCTCAACATAAATATGTTCTAACCGCACCGGATACCGAGCGATTGAATCAATAGAAATCCCGTCGAACAGCAAAATAATCTCTTTTAATTCTAAACGTTCCGGCAGCCAAAAAGCTAAATCACTACCGTAACGGCGGGGGATAAAACTGTATTTTTCAGCGCGGGCGATGACTTCAGCTTCTGCATCGGTTTTAACAACAATAATTTCTTGAGCCGGAATCAGTTTTTGCAACTCTTCTAAACTACCTTCAGCCACAATACTGCCATTCTTTAAAATCCCAATTCTCTGACACAGCCGCTCAGCTTCATCCAACAAGTGAGTTGTCAGCAAAACTGTAATTCCTTCCGATTGCAAGCGCTGAATTAACTCCCAAATTTCATAGCGAGCCTCAATATCTAAACCCGTTGTCGGTTCATCTAAAATTACTAATTTAGGCTGGTGTACCAATGCTACCGCAATATTCAAACGGCGCTGCATTCCTCCGCTCAAAGTTTCCACCGGGCTTGTAGCTCTATCTGTCAAATTTACTGCTTTCAAACAGTGTCTTACTTGATAGCGCCGCTGTTTGCGCTCTAAGCCGTAAATTTGAGCAAAAAAGTTGAGGTTTTCCTCGCAGCTAAGGCTTTTGTAAAGCAAATTTTCTTGGGGCGCTACACCTATTAACAATTTGGTAGCTTCGGAAACAGGTTCGCCATTGATAAAAACTTTGCCGCTGTCGGCATTTAGCAAATTGCATAAAATATTGATAGTTGTAGTTTTACCCGCCCCGTTTGGCCCGAGCAAACCGTAAATTTCTCCAGATTGAATGTGCAGTGTTAAATCTTTAAGCACTGAACGCTCGCCATAGGACTTATTTAGCTTTTCTATTTGCAGCACTGCTTTAATTCTCCGTATTATTTTATATATTTACGGTTGTTTCTGAACGATTAAACCGCAGAGAGCGCAGAGGGCGCTGAGTCAGAGAAGAGAGAGATGAATAATTACGACATAATGAGATAGTTTTAAAGTCTTCTTTCTACTCTCAGCATCCTGCGGTAAGAAAGCCATCCACCTGCAATCATGGCAATAGAAAATATGAATAAATACCAAAAGTGTTCGGCAATATCAGCCAAATCTTTGCCCTCAGCCCACACGCCCATCAGCGCTTCGTTCATGTGATAAATTGGATTGTACTGGGCGAGATCCAGCAAACTTTTGGGAAACAGCGAAGTCGGCAAAAATGCGCCTCCTAAAATCAACAAAGGAACGCCGAAAGCCGCTACTAGGGAGTTGACATCTTCAGTGCGCCTCGCAAACTGGGTGCCTAGAATAAAGCCTACACCTACATAAGATACAATACTGAGCAGAATAATCGCACATCCTAGCAGAATAGAGCCTTGGAATTGTGCTCCTAAACAAGAGGCGATCGCATATACTAAAATTACCTGACCGATGCCGATGCAACTGTGAGCCAGGAAAATTCCTAAAAAGTAGGAAGTGCCGCTCAGCGGGGAAATAAACAAGCGTTTGAGGGTATGCTGTTCTCGCTCTGCTACTACTGTTGCGACACTCCCACCGAGACAGCTAAAAAATAAAGCCGCTCCTACTAAGCTTGCAGGTGCAGCAGTTTCAAAGGCTTTTGCTGTGGTGAGATTAGCGCGTTCTTTTAAAATTAAACCGTTAATTAGCAAGATAGAAACTGGAAAAATACTCCACAAGACTAAGCTGCGTCGCCGCCTCCCCAATTCAATTAAAATTCGCTGCGCTACTGCAAGCGTTTCGTACCAGTATTTCATAGCAAATCTATTAGTATTGTGAGAATTGGGAATTGGTGATCACGCCACCGGATATCATACCATAGAGATGCCAATAAGTTGAACTCTCAATAAAAAACCCGCCGACGCGGGTTTTGTGATTTTAGAGGGATAGGTTTTAACACCAGTTAAAAAAAGAAGGGAACTGTAACAACTTTCAAAACCATATCGAATCAGTTATTCCCAATCGAAAAGCGAAAATTGTATAACTTGTCGCGGTTTCTCGCTGCTCTCAATTAATAGTAAAGTTCTTACCTCTGTAGCATCCTTGAAAGGAAGTTAAACTGGTGCGGTTTCTCTGTTCCAATTTAGTCACGAGGGAAGAAGTATTGGTACTTTCAGCGGTAGCACCCCACTTGTAGATAAAGTCGCCGAGAGAGTCTCCGGTTTCTTCGTAGCTGTGCTCTTCTATGGGAATTCCAGAAACTCCTGAAACAGTTTGGTTGTGGTATCCGTTAACGATGATTTTTTCGATAACTGCGCCCGGTTCTGCGGTAATGTTCCATTGCACGGGTTCATAGGCTGAAAGTGCGAGAATTATGGGCTTGTTTCGGCGTTCTACTTTGATTTCGATCCTCTGCGAGGGCTTCGCTAACGCACTTTTTGATAAATCTCGGTTCCCGTGATCCGCATTGGCTTCATAAACGCCTATTACATGAAGTTCTTTGTTTCCGCTTGAGGAACCGATATAAGCTGAAAAATCGTCGGAACCGCCAAGCCCGCAGTTGGCTGCAGAACTAATTGGGGAAATAAAAGCAGCTTTTTCGGCTAGTTTCTGCTGCACGGCTGGCACTACCCACAATCCGGTTCCGATGCCTAGAGCACCTATCAAAGCGGCCGCGATACCGAAAGGAAGGGCATTTGTCAGGTGGCGAACAACTGGTTTGGCTGTTAGTTGAGATAGGGTTTGCTGCCAAGTTTCACCAGTTTGTCGATCGGCATTGCCGCCATCTAGACAGGCCAATAAACCTAAACTTTCCGGCTGTTCGAGCAGATTCTGAACTATTTTCCCTTCGCCGACGTAGAGATTTCTAGTTTCGGTGTCTAAAAGCAGCCAGTAGCGATCGCCCTCGCCGAGGTTGTACTCTTGTACTGCAGGATCTACTAAATCGTGCTGCAAAAACACCAGCCAAGCCATATTATTGCCAGTGCCGACTGTTTTACCGTCGCTGGAAATAAGTTGGTCGATGTCGGGTTCCCAGCGCCAAGCTACCCAGCGACTATCTCCTCGATAGCCGAGGGATTTTTCAAGTTGCGGATGAGCGGTTATTTCTAAACGTTGAACTAAGTTTGACACTAGATTTCCTCCTCAAGTACGTTAGCGAAGCCCGCCCCTACGGGGGCTACGCCAACGGAGAGGATCGGGTCTAGAGCAATTTTGTTGAAATTTAAAACAAATATTTTGCTCATGAAGAGCCTCCGAATAATCGGGTTAATTTTGTCTCGCTAATGTTATCAGTCGGTACTTTCTCAACCACACTGGCTTAACAAAAATATGCCTGTTTAATGGTTTAGGTTGAGAACTTGGAGCTGGCAAGCACCCGCCTGGGAATAATTTTAACCTGTGCTGATAACTAATCCTGTTACGGATTAAAGCTGGCTATCTATCACTGCTTCTACCTGGTTGTCCAGTTTTGAAAGAGTGCTTGGCCGATAGCGTCTACAAGTTCTTAGCTTAACTTTTATTTCGCTACTCTGCTACAAAATATGCCGATCGTACCTGAAATCAATATTACGCAGGCAAATAAATATTCCGGCTTTCTCGTGGGTGAACAATCCCTGAAAAAGAGATGGTTTCAGAGAAACCCGGTTTCTGTAAAACTTCTGACACTTCGCCGATTACTGGCGGGGGCCATCAATCGCATCTCTAGTCGGTGCAACACCTCCAGGGCCAAAGGAACTCGGCGGCACTCTCGGAAGATTGAGATTGGGATTGGGAACTAAATCGCTGTTGCTGTCGCCAGCAGCCCCACCCGTGGGAGACGCACTGTTATTGGGAGTGGTATAAGGCGCACTTCCCGGATTGAGATTATTGGGATTGGTGGTTGGCGAAGTTCCCGGATTGAGATTATTGGGAGTACCTGTCGGCGAAGTTCCCGGATTGACATTGTTGGGAGTACCTGTCGGCGAAGTTCCCGGATTGACATTATTGGGATTGTTGGGATTTGCCGTGCCTGTTGGAGTAGTTATCGGCGTGCCGACAGCATCTCTGGTGAGGGCGTTGGGGTTCGGGGGAGGAGGCGGAGTGCTTACATTGGGGTTATTTGCAGGAGCATTGCCCGCAACCGGAGCAGTGTTTTGGGGAGCAGCATTGCTGCCACACAAGCTGACTAAATCAAAAGTTGTGCCGCCTGGGGTTTCGATGAAGCAAACTGGCACATTTACTTGGGGGTTTGAGGCTCTGGGAAAGTCGGCTGCGTCCACCATCGGGCGGCTAAAGGCAGCTTCAGCCATCAGTGGGGTCAAGGCAGCCGATAGAGCGGCGATTGTTCGCAATATTCTCATCAGCGTTTCCTCAAATGTTGAAGTTTATTTTCTCCAGTATTGCCCATAAATTGCCAAGTGTCGTCACTCTAAAAGCCGATCTTTTTGACAACTGCTTCTACAGGGCCACCGCTGGCTAAAACATCTCGCGCCGACAGAAAGTACAGGTAGAAAAAGGCGAAAGTGCCACAGTCGCGCATCCGTTGCCCTTCTTCCTTAATATTTTTAGTACCGAATTCGCGGGTCAATGTAAGCATTCAAAATATCAATTACAATGCTGGCAATTACGACAATTGCCGCAAAAAATACCACAATACCTTGAACAGTTGGATAATCCCGCAAGCTAATCGCTTCGTAAAGGCGATTTGCCAACCCCGGCCAAGAAAAAGTAACCTCTGTTAAAATAGCACCGCCCAGCAGTGCAGCAAAAGTCAATCCTAAGACAGTAATCACCGGAATTAGTGCATTTTTCAGAGCGTGAGCCCATAAAATCTGCAATTCGGGAATGCCTCTAGCTCTAGCTGCTTCGACATAATCTGCTTGCAAAGTTTGCTTGAGATTCACTCTGACAATGCGCTCGAAAATGCCACTCAAAAGAATCCCCAACGTCAAACTCGGAAGTGCCAAATAATGCAAAGATGTGAGAAACTGACCAGGGTTAGCGCTCAGGAGACTGTCAATAGTGTATAGTCCTGTGTAGCCTTCGGGGGCGGGGAATGTCACGGGAAAGCGAGTTCCCAAGGGAAACCATCCCAACTGCACTGCGAAAATCAATTGCAAAACCATACCAGCCCAAAAAGCCGGCAGCGAGTAAGTGATAATGCCAAACAAACGGCCTGCAGCATCGAAAATAGTGTTGGGGCGGGATGCTGCCAGGGAACCGATACTGATGCCGACAATTAAAGCTATGGCCATGCTACAAACTGCTAATTCCACTGTAGCGGGGAAATAATCTCCGATAATTTGCCACACGGTTTGTCCGCGAGTGGTGATTGAGGTTCCCAAGTCCAGACTGAATAAGTCTTTCATGTACTTTAAATATTGCTCCCACAGGGGTGCGTCGAGGCCGAGTTGGGTTCGCATTGCTGCTTTGGCGGCTGCAGGAGCTCGTGAGCCGAGAATGGCATCTATGGGGTCGCCCGGAGTGGCCCGCAACAACAAAAATACTGCTGTGGTGATTGTCCACAACATTAGTGGTGCGAGGAGCAAGCGGACAAAAATATAAGATTGCAGGGCTTTGGAACGAGACATAATATTTGGGAATTGCCAATTGCGAAGTCATTAATCATTAGCCAGATGTTGAAGACATCAGGCAGATGGAAGATAGAAGCTGGAAGAAACAGATATTTTATATCTGCGACTTCCGTATCGCGAATCAGGGGAATTGGGAATTGCTAATAGACAGTTAAGTTGATTATTGCGAAAAAGTCGATCGACTTTTTCGCAATTCCCGATTTTCCTATTCGCCCAGCAGCGATTCAAATGCAGCTTGCAAAGACTTGATATCGCCTACTCTGGCTACTAACAAGTTTTCGCTGCCGGCATCCTGCAGCCTGTGCTTCCAATACTGGATGCTATCGGAGTTGTTCATCCAGAAACTAATCACAGTGTCTACAACTCGATCGACATCCCAGCCGCGGTTAGGAGAAACTGTCTCTACGGATGCCACAAACGCATCGAGAGTACACTTCCGGTTTGCCAAGTATTCTACACCGGACGGCTGCTGTTGTTGCAGCAATTCCTGCTGCTGGTTGAAAAACGTTAAAGTTGGAGATACGCCCAGGATTTCAAATGTATAGTTCATGTCATCCTCCAGAAGTATTATTTTGCCAAAATGTCGCTCGCCCAAAAAAGCCAAAAACGCTTTACTTTGCTGGCGTTGATGAAATGCAGGTGCTTCAATTATCCTCTTTGTAGTCGATGGCTTACGCCCCGCTACGCTACGGGATTTGTGCGGCTTATCTTATTAATAGCAAATTTTTCAACACCAAATTGTCACAGAATTTACATTTGTCCTGGCACTGTAGAAAAAAATAAAATCAAATTTTTATTAAGCAGGGGTAAGGTGGGCAATCCGCACGGGGAGGAAGTGATAGGATTTTAGATTTTAGATTTTAGATTTTAGATTTTAGATTTTAGACTGGGAATGATTGATAAATTAAGGGTTTGGAGATTACCTACTGTTATATTCTTTGTTTGCCAGAAATAATTGGTTTAAAGCCTCTCCCTGATCGGGAGAAATTAAAATCAGACTATTCATTACTCCAATCTTCTTCCTTCCAGGTAGAGGTAGCTATCAACTGTCAACTGTCAACTGTCAACTGTCAACTGTCAACTGTCAACTGGTGTGACTTTTTCGCCGCGAACCCCCAGAGTGATCGCCACATTCAGGCAAGTAGTGGCATGATTAATATTACAATTTTTTACAGTAGCGGTGGAAACCTCAGCCCCGTTTTGAGTGGGCGACCACTGCACTTCACTATTTGTGTACAACATTGTAACTTATATCGAGGGGCTCTTTTAAGCGACAAACGATACGCAAACCCGGTAGGTGTCAAAATATTGATGTTATTAAAAAGTCTGAGCACTTGTCTGATGAAAAGCTCGCCCAAGATGTCACTGAGCCTAGTTTTGTTGATACCGCTGGTGGTGCAAATCTCCGTAGCAGTCGGCGTGACTGGATGGCTATCGTTTCGTAATGGTCAGAAAGCCGTCAATGACCTTGCAACCAGGTTAAGCTTGGAAGTTGCAGCCAGGACTAAAGAAAATTTCCGCAGTTTTGCAGAGGTGTCTCACCTGTTCCTGCAAATGAATACTGCTGCGATCGCCTCTGGAAACTTAGACCCGGAAGACTTCCCCAACTTAGAGCGTTATTTGTGGAACCAGACCAAGCTGAGCGATCGAACTACAACCATCTACTACGGCGACGAACAGGGCAAATTCCTCTTGCTCAAACGCGAAGCCGAAGAATTAGTATACATCAGAGACGAATCAACCGCTCCAAACCGCCAAATTTATCGCCTGGACAGCCAAGGAAATCGCACTGAGCTCATCCAAACCGCCGCCTATGACCCCCGTACAAGACCGTGGTACCAAGCTGCCAAACAGGCAGGAAAAGCCACTTGGTCTCCCATCTACGTCTTCACGGCCTCGCCAGTGCTGGGGATTACGCCGGTGATGCCTATTTACAATGAAACAGGAAACCTGCGGGGGGTACTGGCAATTGACCTGACTCTTTCTCAAATCAGCGATTTTCTCAAAAGCATCAAAATTAGCCCGTCGGGACAAGTTTTTGCGATCGAACGCAGCGGGGAAATAGTCGCCAGTTCCACAGACGAATTGCCCTTTGTCACGGACAAAGACGGACAAAAACGGCTGTTGGCGACACAGAGCAAAAATTTGCTAATTCGATCGGCCTCCACCTACTTGCAAAAACGATTTGGCAGTTTTGCACAAATTGACAGCCAAGGACAGTTTACCTTCGATCTAGACGGCAAACGTCAATTTATTACGGTGGCTCCCCTGCAAGACGGCCGCAGCCTAGATTGGCTGATTGTCGTAGCTATCCCGGAAGCAGACTTTATGGAGCAAATTAACGCCAACACTCGCACAACTATCTTATTGTGCTTTTTTGCCTTCATATTGGCGATCGTCCTGGGAATTTTCACATCTCGCTGGGTTGTCACACCAATTACCCGATTGCTGGAAGCTTCCAAAGCTTTAACAAAAATGTCCGAATCTGCCGACTTCACCTCCGCCGAATTAGACGGCGAAGTCGAAGTCAAAGGTGTCAACGAACTCGGCGTGCTGGCTCAGTCTTTCAACCAGATGGCGAGACAATTGCGATCGTCTTTTGTAGCCCTAGAACGAACTAACTCCAGTTTAGAACAGCGAGTAGCAGAGCGGACTGCCGAACTCGAAGCCGCCGAAGCAGAATTGCGGGCTTTGTTTGCAGCTATGAACGAATTAATTATAGTTGTGGATGCCACCGGCCGCTATTTGAAAATCGCGCCCACAAATATGTCCCTGCTCTACAAACCAGCCGAAGAATTAGTTGGCAAAACTGTCGGAGAGCTATTTCCGCAAGCTACAGCCGACAATTTTCTCAACCACATCCGAGCTGCTTTAGATACTCAGCAAACTGTCAGCATCGAGTACGATTTAACCATTGACGACCGTGAAGTTTGTTTTGCCGCCAGCATTTCGCCGCTTTCAGAAGCATCCGTAATTTGGGTGGCCCGCGACATTACCGAACAGAAGCTAGCCGAATCAGTGCGGCGGATGAGGCAAAAACAATTGCTCAAACAAAATATGGTTTTGCTAGAACTAGCAAGAAATAAAGCGCTATATCGAGGCGATTTGCAAGTAGCTTTGAGGGAAATCACCGAAGCGGCGGCTCATACCCTAGATGCAGAAGTAGCCGGAGCGTGGTTGTACGACGAAAGTCGATCTTCATTGCAATGTCTCGACCAATTTCACCGCACCAACGGCCAGCATTCCCAAGGTGCCGAACTCGCAGCACCAGACTATCCAGTTTATTTTAAAGCTTTGGAAGAAGACCGGACGATCGCAGCCGATGACGCTTTATCAGATATCAGAACCAGAGAATTTGTGGCATCTTACTTTACACAAAGTGGCACTAAATCAACCTTAGATGCGCCGGTGCGATTGGGAGGACAAACAGTCGGAGTCATCTGTATCGAACAGGTGGGAATTGCTCGCAACTGGACAGTAGAAGAACAAAATTTTGCTGCTTCCCTCGCAGATTTGGTATCATTGGCGATCGAAGCCAGCGATCGCGATCGTACACAAAGCGCTTTGCGTCAAGCAGAACAAAAATATCGTAGCATCTTTGAAAATGCCGTCGAAGGCATTTTTCAAAGAACCCCCGAAGGCCACTTCTTGAGCGTAAATCCAGCTTTAGCCCGCATCTATGGCTACGCCACTCCCGAAGAATTGACATCAAATCTCACAAACATCAGGCAGCAAGCTTACGTCAATCCTCAGCAGGGCGACAAGTTTATGCGGGTGATGGAAGAATTCGGAGAAGTTTCGGGGTTTGAGTCACAAGTTTACCGCGTTGACGGCAAGGTAATTTGGATTTCCGAAAGCGCGCGTGCAGTGTGCGACGCCAACGGCGAGGTACTCTACTATGAAGGCAGCGTCGAGGATATTAGCGATCGCAAAGTCTTTGAATCCGCCTTGCAACTAGCCCTAGAAGCAGCCGAAGCCGCTTCCACCGCAAAAAGTGCATTTTTGGCAAACATGAGCCACGAACTGCGAACACCTCTGAATGCCATCATCGGCTACAGCGAAATGCTCCAAGAAGAAACCGAAGAATTGGGTTACGATGAACTCACCCCAGATTTAGACAAAATTCGCACTTCCGGCAGACACTTGCTATCGCTAATTAACGACATTCTCGACATTTCTAAAATCGAAGCCGGCCGCATGGATCTATACTTAGAAACCTTCGACATCGCCGCCTTGATTGAAGAAGTCGCCTCCACCGCCGCGCCACTAATTCAGAAAAACGGCAACACTCTCAACTTACACAAAATTAGCAATATCGGCACTATGCACGGGGACATTACCAAAGTGCAGCAGATTTTATTAAATTTGCTGAGCAATGCCGCCAAATTCACTCAAAACGGTACAATTACCCTCACCGCCAGCCGAGAACAAATCGCCAGCGATAGTAGCGCAGCGAAACCAGAAAACAATTCTGAACCTGCGGTAAATTCTCCATCCTCAAATCCCAGTAAAGAATTTTTAGTAGTTAATTGTACAGATACAGGAATTGGCATGAATCCAGACGAGTTGCAGCACATTTTCCAACCCTTTATCCAAGCAGACGCTTCTACCACGCGCAAGTACGGCGGCACAGGTTTGGGACTAGCAATCAGCCAGCGTTTTTGCCTCATGATGGGTGGCAATATTTCAGTAAACAGTCAAGTCGGTGTTGGTTCTACTTTTACAATCCGTTTACCTGTTAAGAATTAAATAAGTAATTGGTCATTAGTCATTAGTCATTGGTCATTGGTAATTGTCTTACCAAATCTCGTAGGGGCGGGTTCACCAACAATCTTTGGTTCACATCCAAAATATTAATAAACCCGCCCCCACCCAACCAATTAACCCTGATTACGGAACAAGTTTTTGAGTATCTGCGATGGGTGGGGGCGGGTTTTTTAGTTCTGGGATTTGATGATATAAATTTGGGTGAACCCGCCCCTACAAATATTTTAATTCCCAATTCCCAATCACCTTTGAATGCTTCTCGGATCGAGAGCATCCCGCAAGCCATCTCCCAATAAATTGAATGCCAAAACAGTCAAAATAATCAGTATCGCCGGAGGCCAAACCAACCAAGGCTGCAACACTAAAATTGAAGCATTAGTAGACAGAGACAGCAAATTTCCCCAAGAAGGATCTGGCTGTTGAATTCCCAGTCCAATTAAACTCAAAACCGACTCCGCCACAATAAAACCCGGAACCGACAAAGTAGCAGAAATAATTACATAAGTAGCAGTTTGTGGCAAAACGTGGCGGACAATAATATAAATTGGATTAGCGCCCATTGCCCGCGCCGCTTGCACGAATTCTAGCTGTTTAATTGACAGTGCCTGACCGCGAATTACGCGCGCCAAACTCGCCCAACTGATAAATGAAGTAATCAGCACAATCAATATAAATCGCTGAGCACTTGTCAATCCCGGGGGCAGCACTGCTGCTAGCGCTACTAATAAATAAAGACCGGGAATCGTCATCAATACTTCGGCGAAACGCATTAAAACACTATCAATCCAACTGCCGAAATAACCAGATATTCCTCCGATTAACAATCCCAAGGGAAAAGAAATTGCTATTCCTACTAAGCCGATGCTGAGGCTAATTCTGCTGCCGTGTACTAAGCGACTGAATTGATCGCGAGCTTGTTCATCCGTGCCTAAAATGTTAATTTGGCCTTCTCCTGTAGTGCCAAACAGGTGCCTGTCGAAAGGCAAAACTCCTAAAAATTTATAGGGGGAAGCTTTGACAAACAAACCAACAGCAGAGGGTTTTTGCCAGTCTACAATTACCTCACGAGCGCCGGTATTCGCATCCACCGGGCCCTGAGTAGTCGGATAAACGTGGGGGCCGATAAAGCGCCCGTCTTGGGTGCTTAAATAAATCTGAGTCGGCGGCAGCAATGAACCGTTTAATTGAGAGTCGTAGGGGTCGTAAGGTGCCACAAATTCAGCGAAAAGTGCGACTGTATAAAAAATTAACAGCAGCACTGCTCCCAACCGAGCCAGAGGATTCTTTTTAAGATTTTGCCACCATTTCATAATTTTTGAGGTTTGAGATTTTAAGTGGGTTAGTAATAAAGACTAAAGTTTTTAAAGTTCTTTGTAGAGACTTTAGTCTTTTCTTAATGGACTCAGCAGCCAAAAGTTAATTCCTGACTTATAAAAGTTTTCCTAACTGAATTACTTACTACAAAAATTAGACTACTTTTGTTCATCTGCGACCAAGATTATTCTAGTTTCCTCTTCTGGTATTTTTCCCAACTCCTCGCCGCTAAAAGGATTGTAGAAAAATGAGCCTGTTTGGGGCGGCAATTTGGGATTGAGTACAATTTCTACTATACTTTTTACAACCCCAGTGAGCGGAATTGCCAGGATAACTCCCAACAATCCTCCCACTCTACCTCCTAACAGCAAAGCTGTGAAAATAATTACCGGGCTCAATCCGGTGAGATTGCCCATAATTCGGGGAGCTACTAAATTATCCTTGATTTGCTGGAGACCGATCGCCACTACCAACACTTGCAGCGCCAGCCACCAATCAATAAACGCTACAATTATACTAACAGTGCCAATTCCCAAAGTTGCTCCAATAAACGGAATTATTTCCGTCAATCCTATAAACACGGCAAACAACAGAAAAAACGGAACTTGCAGCCACCAAAAAGCCAGAGTTAGCGAGATGGCCATAAATAGTCCCAGCAATAACTGTCCCGATACAAATCGCTGGAGGTTTCGCTGCAAAGTCTCTGTTAAAACATAGCGAATGTCTGGGGAAAAAATGCTGGTCAAACCCTGCCACACTCTTTGCCCGTCTAGGAGCATATAAAAGGAAATCACCACAATAAAAATTAAGTCCAAAAACCAGTTAACAGTACCTACAACTAAGCCTAAACCCGTACCGGCGATCGCCTGGACTTGTCCCTGGACTCTAGCTGACAGTTGCTGCTCCAATATTTGCACGTCAAACGGTAAATTGCGCTCGGCACTCCAGGCTTGAAATTCACCTAGCTGCAGCCGCCCTGACTCCAGCAATTCCGGGAACCTCACCCCCAACTGCCTCGCTTGGCTGAACACCGGCGGCACAATAGTTAAACCGATTACTACTACTATTACACCCGCAGTTAAATAAACCAGCCCCGCAGCTACTCCCCGGGGCAAAAATACTTGCAGTCTTTTTACTGCATAATTTAATAAAAATGCAATGAGTCCCGCTGTTACTAAAATGCTGACCAGTTCCCCAACATAACTGACAGCAGTCAGGGTAAACCATCCCGTTACTAGCACTAGCAGCCAAGTAATTAGAAACTGTTGGAGGGGAGAAAAGAGACTATTCATTTTGATTTTTTTTAAATAAAGTGGCACAACTTTTTCAGCAGATGTGCCGTATTATACAATAAACACATGAGAGTATAGGTTAGGAATAATCAGTTTAAGATTAGACTGACTTTTCTGAGCATTGATAGATAGGTGACGGCCAAGCCACTTGGGGAGAGACAATGCCCGCCCGATCGACCCCACGATCGCGAATCACGCTAATATTCAGTATGCCCCAGAGGCAGATCAAATTAAATCTCGATCGTACAAACTTTGATCAAATTTAATCAAAATCGCCATTGTAGGGTCAAACGGCGCCACACTCACCCAAAAGGAGGAAGCGCCACTCCAGATGCCCTCCGCTAAAATGAACTAAATAATATCGTAATCTTTCTTTACAATATAAAAAAAAGGAAAGGCTCATACTGGCGAGAGGAACTACCGTGACTAATCAAGTTTTTTCAGAAGCCGAAGAAAAGCAACCCCTTCCCCCCGTGGAGAGCGGGCGCGACAGGAACTCAGCAGTGGATGTAGCTGAAAGTGAAGTCTCAGACAACTCTCGCTGGCAATTCTCCGCTGAGGAAGATGAACGAGAAGTTGCGCTGGAAGTTCCAGAAATCGAGGGGGAAGAAGTTTGGGAACCAGAAGCAACTGAAGTTGGGCCCCGCAAAGAAATCAGGTGGCCTGCCTTGTTGGCGGGCGCAGGGGTTGGCGTGGCTGCAACGCTGCTAGCAGTAAACTTGACTGGGGGCAAGCAGAGTTCGCCTCCGGCAGCTCCAATTGCATCGGTAAACCAGCAGGCGACGGCTCCGACGGTGACAGTGGCGCCTGTGGAATCTGCCCAGGTGGGTGAAACTTTGGAAGCGACGGGCACCGTGGCAGCCTATGACTTGCTGCCGGTGCTGCCACAAGCCAACGGTTTGCAAATCAAGCAGGTGTTGGTGAATGAAGGAGATGCGGTAGAAAAAGGTCAGACGATGGCGGTTTTGGACGATTCGGTGCTACGATCGCAAATTGCCGAAGCGCTGGCGGGAGTACAATCGGCCAATTCTACGGTAGAACAAGCCCAAGCTCAGGTGCAGCAAGCTCAGTCAGCCCAACAAGAAGCCCAAGCCGGCGTTGCTCAAGCCCAAGCTGGCGTTGAAAAAGCCATAGCTGACGCAGCGCAAGCCAAAACAGGCGTCGGCCAGGCAAGAGCCGGTGTGGAACAAGCTAAAGCCGGTGTCACTCAAGCTAAAGCCGGCATTGCCTCCGCCCAGGCTAAATTAGATCAGGCTCAAAGAGAAGTAAATCGCAGCCAAAATTTGGCGACTCAGGGAGTAATTAGTCAGCAAGATTTAGAAAGACGCAAGACAGAGCGGCAGACTGCTGTTCAAGACTTGAACAAAGCTAAAGCTGACTTGAATACAGCTTTGGAAGAACAGAATAAAGCAGCGGAAGAAGTGCGATCGGCTATTGCTAAAGTAGCTACTGGTGAAGCTAATATCAGTACGGCTAGAGCAGCCCTCGCCAGCGCTCGTGCTAAAGTGAATACGGCTGGAGCGAGTGTCAGCAGTGCGAGAGCAAATGTCGGAAATAACGCAGCAAGTGTCCGCAGCAATGATGCCCAAGTCAAACAGTTACAAACTCAACTAGAACAAACAATTGTTCGAGCGCCGGATAGTGGCACTGTGGCTGAAAGAATTGGTCGAGTTGGGGATGTGTCTTCGGGAAGTCAAAAACTCTTTTCGATTATTCGTGGCAACAAGCTGGAACTGCAATTGAAAGTGCCGGAAACTCAGGTTTCGCAAGTGCAGCCGGGAACAGCAGTCCAAATTACTTCGGATTCTGACAAGCGGATTAAGTTGTCAGGAACTGTGCGAGATATTTCGCCGCTAGTTGACCCGCAAAATCGGCAAGCTACTGTGAAGATTGATTTGCCGGCAAGCGAGTTTTTGCGATCGGGAATGTTTTTGCGCGCATCAATTGCGACGGCAACGGCTCAAGGTTTGAAAGTCCCTGCTAAAGCTATTTTACCACAAGTTGACGGCAGTTCTATTGTTTACAAACTTGTCGGCCAGGACAAGGTGCAGGCTCAACCGGTGGAAGTTGGGGAAATTTCCGGGGGTGCTGTGGGGGATTTGACTGCTGCTAAGGTGGAGGTTAAAAAGGGTTTGAAGGCGGGCGATCGGGTGGTTGTTACTGGGGCTGGTTTTCTTAAGGATGGCGATCGGGTTAAGGTTTCTAAATAGTTATTGGTTAGGGTTATTTAGAGATTCTTGCCTTTTTTTACCGCAGATGAAGGCAGATAAACGCCGATGAACGCAGATAACCACTTCCAATATTTCGATTACGCACGTCTACGGGCATTGCATAATTAAAGGGTTGATGTTGAGGTTAATCACCCCCTGATAGTGGATTTACTGATAACCCAATACGGTTCACTTAAGACAGATCCCCCCTAACCCCCCTTCCCAAGGGGGGGACAAGAAAGCTCTCAAAGTCCCCCTTCTTAAGGGGGATTTAGGGGATCTCCGGGGCATAAATAGTGTTAAGTGAACCGTATTGACTGATAACCAATCGTGGCGATAGAACTCATTTGGGATCTCAGAACAGGAGATAAGATTAGAAATAATATCAATTCTGGTTGCGCCGGAATTATCTCAAATCCGCGCTTCATCCCCCTGATAAAGTCGCATCAAGCTGCCAACAAATATAGCGCAAGTTTCACTTTTTTTGACTCACAGTCAACAGTCAACAATCACGGATGGTACAACCGGAATTGATATCAATTATGTCTTGGGTAAATATTAGCGTCTAACTTTCTGGGATATTTGTTCGTAGCGGCAACCTCACGCTAAACGTTGCCCCTTGTCCCTCACCTGAACTTGTTGCACCAACAGTACCGCCGTGGAGTTCTACTAAATGACGGACGATCGAGAGTCCTAGCCCCAATCCACCGTCTCTGCGAGAGTTGCTACTATCCGCCTGACGGAAGCGATCGAACACATAGGGGAGAAAATTAGGGTGAATGCCCTTACCAGTATCGCTAACTTGGATTTGAGCCATGCCATCAATGTAGTCTAATGCGATTTCAATTCTTCCTCCGGCTGGGGTGAATTTAATCGCGTTTGAAAGTAGATTCCACAGTACCTGTTGTAAGCGGTTTGGATCGGCCAATACTTTTCGGGGTAAAGGACTTAGCCGGGACTCAAGTTGAAGATTTTTGGCTTCTGCTGCGAAACGAACCACCTCCATCGCATTTTCAACCAGTGGATTCAGCTCAATTTCCAAAGCATTGAGCCGAAACTGGCCTGTGGTAATTCGCGAAACGTCTAAGATGTCATCGATGAGCTGGTTTTGTGCTTTGGCGGCGCGCTCGATCGTTTTTAGCGTCTCCTCGGTTTTAGCCCAATACAGTTCACTTAAGCCCGATCTCCCTGGCACACCCCTTAAAAATGGGGGGACAAGAACTGTATTAAAG
>JARCMA010000395.1 GCA_030248405.1 Microcoleus sp. MP8IB2.171 | reverse complement strand
TGCAGCACGTTCGCAGATTTGTAACATCGCATTCGGCCCGCAAACTCGATCGGGCAATTCCGTATGGTATAGCCAATTTAACGCCCACCTGACCGGCTGTCCGTCTGGCAATACTAAGTCAATGTGATTAATCCGATAACGATGAGTGCTGTCGAGAACCCCAGTCATTACCCCGTGAACCGCTAGAGCAGAAACTGACATTGGTTTTCCGGCGCTGGCTGCCGCAATAATTTTGCTAACAGCCGCTTCATAATTAACGGCATTTACTAATATGCCGAGTACATTCTTTTTCCCTTTATCAATCATGGAACTCCTCTTTAAGCCAACGCTCGCAGTTACAGTCATAAATCTCCCCTAAGATTTGTTTAATGTTGCATTCTTCAATCGTTTACCGAAATTCCCAGCACATTCTTTTTGCCCGGCTCAATCATTGGAATCCTCTTTCAGCCAACGCTCGCGGTTACATTCATAAATCTCCTGTAAGATTTGTTTAACGTCATATTTCATTTTCCAGTTGGGGTAGTGACTGGAAAATTTGGAATTGTCGCTAATCCACCAAATGTGATCGCCAATGCGATTCCCTTCAGCATAAGTCCAATTAAACTTGCGTTCCGCAATTGCCTCGCACATCTGGATAGCTTCTAACATCGAACAATTGCTGTACCTGCCTCCTCCTGTATTATAAACTTGGGCGCTTCGGGGAGCTTTATAAAATTCATAAAATGCCGAAATTAAATCGGCGCTATGAATGTTATCGCGAACTTGCTTGCCTTTGTAGCCAAACACGGTGTAAGGAGTTCCCGTGACAGCACACTTCATCAAGTAGGCGAGGAAGCCGTGCAATTGAGCGCCAGAGTGATTGGGACCCGTTAAACAGCCGCCGCGAAAACAAGCGGTATTCATATTAAAATAGCGACCGTATTCTTGAACTAAAATGTCAGCAGCTACCTTAGAAGCACCAAACAAACTGTGCAGGCACTGATCGATTGACATATCTTCCCGAATGCCGCTTTCGTAAGTATGGCCGGGTTCAATTTCCCACCTATGTTCTAATTCAATTAAAGGCAAACTGTTAGGCGTATCGCCGTATACTTTATTAGTAGAAGTGAAAATGAAAACAGCTTTGGGACAGTACAGACGAGTTACTTCTAGAAGATTGAGAGTGCCGTTGGCATTGACGGTAAAGTCTATTTTCGGAGCACGGGAAGCCCAATCATGGCTGGGCTGGGCTGCGGTGTGAATTACTAATTCTATCGACTCGCCGTAGCGCTGAAAGATATTGGTAATCGCTTCATAGTCGCGAATGTCCACATCTAAGTGATAATACTTGGTACCCAAGGACTTTTCGAGCAGTTGGCGGTTCCAGTTTGTAGAACCATCAGCACCAAAAAAGAACTGGCGCATATTATTGTCGATGCCAACTATATCTAAGCCTTGTTTGGCAAAGAACTTACACGCCTCAGAGCCAATTAAACCTGCCGAGCCAGTAATGATTGCAACGCCCACGTTTCACCGCCTGAAAAAATATAGTTTTCTTTGTTTTGCCCGATCGAACAAATCAGAAGTTATCCTGATTTTCCATCGAATACATCTTCGCACAATTGGGCAAAGAATAGACCTTTAACATCCCAATCATAGATTTCCCTGACGCGCGTTTGACCCGATCGACCCAAGCGCGATCGCAATTCACGATCTTGGGCTAAACACACTATAGCTTCTGCTAGACCTTGGACAGTGCGATCGGGGTCAGTAGCAGCCACTTTAATCCCCGTTTGATCAGTCACTTGAGTAGCCGGCCCCCCCAAATCCAAACAAATCGTCGGACGGCCAACCCCCATCATTTCCGTGCAAACAAAACCGCCAGAGTCATGCAAACTCGGATGGAGGAGAACGTGAGACTCCCCCATTTTAGAAAGAGTTTCAGTGCGAGATAAAGTTCCCCAAAAAAATACTTTATTTGCCAGTCCCAATTCTGTGGCCAAAGCTTCCAAACGCTGCCTTTCCGGGCCGTCTCCGACAATCCAGTATTCCGATTGTTCCAGCTTCGCCTCCGCAAATGCACGGAGTCCCAAGTGCACCCCTTTCCAATGTAAGAGACGACCAACACTGATGAATCTAATTGGTTGCTCCGGCGGGGTAGGAAATTTCTCTAATTCTTGAATTTCCTGCTGCGATAAACCGACTTGCGAGAAAATCTTCACGTTTTTTGCTTTGAGAAATCGCAGTCGGGCTGCGGTTTCTTCCGTAGTCGCCAGCGCCACGGCACTGCGGCGCGCCGTCAGACCCACAAACGGATCGCGTTCTCCTACGCTTTGAGCCAATGCTCGGAGCGTTTCGTAAATTTTGCCCCGGCGGCTAAAATCTTGCCAAAAAGCCTTTGGTGCTGCTTCTGCACCCCCCACAGGCCCCCAAATAAAAGGATGTGGCAACAGCGCCAAGAAACTGGGAGACCAATGTTTGACATAAGTTACGTGATGTACTATGTCAAAACCAATTTCGCGATCGAGCTTCCGAGCGATAAAATAAGCCCAGATTTGCCACAAATAGTAGTGAAGTTGCAGCAATCCTTGTTTCCCCTTCCAATCTTCGCTCCACCCAAACGGATCAAAATAAACAAAGTGCAGATTTGGCACTGGGTTCCGCTCTAGTTCTGCTTCAATGTACGATCGACAAAACGTGCGAGTAAATACCCAACTTTCGTGATGTTTAGCAGATTGGATAACAGTATTCCATCCTACTCCCTCTTCGGAGCCGAGATTCGGTTCGCAAGCAAACGCAGATAATAAAACTTTCATGGCTAAGTGGTAATTGCTAATTGGTAATTGGTAATTTTTCCCTCTTCCCTCTTCCATCCCTCCGTTAAATCATTTTAAAAAATCCGTTGCCGAACTTAGTTCACCTATTCTCCATCAAAAAAGATGTAACTTCGACGTAAGCTTTAGCTGCTGTTTCTGGCGTTTTTTGAGAAATTATCTCTCGTGAACGCTCTCCCATCGACTCAATCAAATCAGGATAATCTAGAAAAATTTGCATTTTATCCGCTAACTCTTGAGCACTGCTAGGGTCAAAAATATAACCGTTCTCGCCTGACAGAATTAACTCACAGGAAGCTGCACCATTTGAACACAATACTGCTTTTCCCAACACCATCGCTTCCGGTACAACCATACCCCAGACATCCTCAAAAGTAGGAAACACAAAAATATCAGCTTGCTGAAAATAAGCACCTAAATTTCCATATTCTACCCATCCCGCCCACGTTACTTGCTCTTCAAAATCGCACTCTTTAATAAATGCTTCCAGTTCTTCCCGCTGATCTCCCTTGCCAATAATCAACAGCGAATAATCAACATAACCTTGATTTTTAAGAATAGCGCAAGCTTCTAAAAGCGTTTTAATTCCCTTTCTAGCTGTTATGCGCCCTACATAGAGAAAAATCGGGCGTTTTAACTGCAAGTTTGGTGGCTGAGTCTGATCCAATCGTTTCAGCAAAGCTCCCGCATCAGGTACGAGATAGGTGCGGGTAAAAATTTTATCCTCCGGTACGTTGAGAACTTCCATCAGATATTTTTTACCAGCATTGCTATTGGCAACAAAAGCATCGGCAAACCGCACCAGGATGCGGCGCACAAACGTCCTAAAACTGGAATCTCGAAAGTCTGTATTTGGGGAACTACCATCGTAAATAATCGCAATTTTCCACCTCAGTAGCGGTTTTAAAAACGCAACAATTACAGTCCACAAAGAGAAAGCTTGGGGAAACACCACATGAGGTCTAAATTTTAGCAAATAGCCGATAATACTAGGCGATACTACAATGAATCCGCGATCGTATCCTGTTTCTATCTTTTCCGTCTCGACAAATTTAGTCTCCCCTACCAACTGAATTGCGGATGCTCCCGGCAGGGTAGGATCGAACCCAGACCAAACACGACCAGTATAAAATACAGTATTCTTAAAAATTTTTGTAAATTCCCTCAAAACAGGCTGCCAGTAAGCTCCCAGTTCCACTTCCGGGACAAGCCAAGCAATGCGGAGTTCATTTCTATCAACCATCCTATTCACCTTGAGTTTTGTTTTTAGTCAATCCCAGTTTACTCAACACTGAAAGCCAAACTAACCTGCGATAAGGTAGCACCCAATAAATTGGCCACAACCAGCCACCATGCCGCTGAGTAAATACTTTCCACTCTTGAGCCGGTTGCAGGGTAGTATCTTTGAACGATAAACCTTTCGGTTGGCTCATTTTATCCAATCCTTCACTTAAATTATCAGCAGCAGTTTTGGTCACCTGGGGGTTGAGAGAACAAGTGCCTAAATAGCCAGGAGCAATCCAAACTGTACATCCTTTCTGTCTGGCTCGTAAACCATAATCCCAATCACCAATATAATGGACAAAAGCCGGATCGAGGTTGCCGACCATTTGCACAACTCTGCGGGGAATTAATACGCAGTTGCCGTGCATAGTATCGCACATCTGAGGCTCTTTTGTTGGTTCTAGGACACCATATCGGAAGGGGTGCAAAGGGTTATTTCGCACCACACCGCCGTATGTTGTTTGACCCGTTTCGGGGTCGCAGGTAGAACCGCCAATGATTGCTTTGGTTTCTCCTTTTTCTGATAATTTTTGAGTGGTTTCTAGCAAGACACTTACGGTTTCTGGATAAATAAGAGTGTCATCATTTAACCATAGATAGTAGTCGGGATCATCTTTCATTGCTTCGGTGAAAGCCCCACGCATTCCCCCGTTCCAAAATAGGTTCCCATCGCCGGAAAAAATCTTGACTTGAGGATAGGTTTGACGGACTGCATCGCTGGTTCCGTCTGTGCTGGCATCATCGACTAGATAGGCTAAAATATCAACATCGGCTGGAAGTACCTGTTTAAAAAGGGCCTCTAGGCAAGCCAATGTTTTTTGTTTGCGGTTGAAGCAAGTTAAAATGGCGGCGATCTTAGTACGGTTCATTATTCCCAATTTTGATGCTTTTAACGATAGGTAAGGTAAAATTTACCCAATAAAATCAGATTTTTATCTTTACTTTGGAGTTGACAGAACCTCGTTAAAAACAGACAAATAGCGATTTGCTTGTATCTCCAAGGTGAATTCTTGTTCCACTTTCTGGCGGGCGCGAATACAAAGTTTTTGATGCCGATTGGGATCTTCTAAAACCCAAGCAATTCCTCGCGCTAAGTCTTCTGTTTCATAAGGTTTAGCTAAATAGCCATTTGAGCAGTGTTCGATCATATCGGGCAGTCCCCCAATATTAAATGCGGCGCTGGGGATGCCGCAAGCAAGGGCTTCCATGACTGTATTTGGCAAGTTATCTATCACGGAAGGGGCGACAAAAATATCTGCTGCTGCATAAACAGTGGCTAGGGAAATATCATCTGCGAGTCTCCCCAAATAGTGAGTTTTAAAACCAAGTTCAATCGGATTTTCTGGTTCAGAAGAGCCAAAAACCAGCAACTCTATCCTATCTTTCCAGCCTGATTTACTGAGGCTTTGTAAAGCAGGCACGAGCAAGTTAAATCCTTTCCAGCGATCGCCCGTTCCACCTGCACCTCCAAAGAGTACAATTTGTTTATCTTGAGGTAAATTCAGGATTTCTCGCGCCCAGTGACGATTTATGGGTTTGTACTTTTGAGTATTGATGCCGTTAGGAATTACTTCAACTCGAAAATCTTTGCATAAAGAACTAGAATTAGCGCATTTAGCTAACCAAACACTAGGGCTAACCAGAGTTAGGTTAAGCTTTTTCCAAGCTTTGGCTTTCCGCTGCCATACCCACCGTGACAGATCCGAATCTTTGCTGCTGTGCAGTTGCGGACAGCTACCGCAAGATTGAGTGTAGCGATCGCAATCTTCACTATAGTGACAGCCACCTGTAAAAGGCCACATATCGTGCAGCGTCCAGACTAAGGGCTGTTCAAACTTTGGAATACTTTCTACTTGTAAATAACCCCCACAAACCCAGTGCAAATTAATAATATCTGGTTGGATTTTGGCAACTTGAGCCGGGAGAGCGTCGGGTAGCCATTCTGTAGAAAATATCCCTGGGTTTCTGTCTGGGTAAAGTCGCAATGGCGAGTTAGAGAAACTTGAAATAATCTTGTCAAACTTATTCGCAATACTATTCTGTGACGAAATTACATTAGGGTCACCACTACTCTTATTTTTTACTAGCATTTGCGAAGACACGCCAATCCCTTGCAAACCTTGGTGCAGTCGATAAGCGGCGCGGGCCGCCCCCCCTTCACTGTCAGAACTATTGAGAAGTACAACCTTCATTTCCCCTGCCTCTCCTCTAGATTTCTAGCTGACTTTACCTGATTTTTTCAAAAGTTTATTGACTTTTTTTTGCACCTTTCTTAGCAAGGGTGGATCGTAATCATATAAAGTATTTTCAGTAAAATTATCTGCTTGCCTATCCCGAATCGCAAATGGTGGGTGTTTCATCGGAAATGTTATAGCTTCTACAGGCATATTACTATAAGGACTGTTGACATCCTCCGTATTAGTTCCCCCTACACCATGTCCGATATTAGAAGCTAAATTGACATTTGCAAGAATGTTCATACCATTTTGAATAAAACTAGCAAATGTCCACTGAAAAGCCCAACTCTGTAACTTTTTTTCATAACAAAGCTGAAAAGTATTTGTCCAAACTTTTACAGCATGGGAGTCTCCAAGTACATCCATCAAAAAATTACCATCCCGAATTTCCGGCCACAACTTCATATCTAAATCATAATGCTGCCAAGCTCGCCTCCAACTCGCCCAGCTCCAGCAGTGATTATAGCGAGAAAAGTAGTAACTATAATCAGTTCTTTTTCGCCCAAACTGAACATTTTGACCAGAGATTGACAAAATTCGCTGATCGTCTCGGTAACGATCCAGCAATTCTTCAGCGAAGCGGAAAAAAGTAGGATGAGGGAGACAGTCATCCTCAAGAATAATTGCCTCTTCAACTGTATCAAATACCCAATTCATACCGCTAGAAACCCGCAGGCGACAACCGAGATTTACGTCTGCGTAATTCTTCAAAACTTCGCAGTCCCAATCTACTTGGTCAATAATAGCTCTAGCGGCAGCACATTCTTGATCTTCTCCCGGCCTATCTGGACGTGGGCCGTCAGCAATTACTAGCAATTTGGGAGGTTTGGCCTGACGAATTGCCTCAAATACTCTAGCCGTTGTATCTGGACGTTTGAAGATGATAAAAGCGACGGGTGTTTGGATTTGGTAATTGAACATTTCTGCGACTCTAATTTTTCTAGTAGTCTTCAACATCTGAATTAACAAGATCAGCAGTCATCTGCGATTTAAAATTAAACCACTTCTGAAGCATTACAGCCGCTATGTATGCCAGTGTATCATTGCTAGTTTGATAGGGTAAAAATCTATAGCGAAAAGTCGCCATTCTCGGATCACGTTCTTGGTATAAAATATCTTGGGCGAAGTTCCCCCAACGCTCATCTATCAAATCAATTGTCATACCAGCATGAGCCGAAGGTAGCAACATATTAGAGCCGTGAAGACCAATTACTAATCGGCTTTGTGAATAAACACTGCATATTTCCTTTTCAACTTTTTCATTAAAACTATCCACTCTGTAATCTTCAATCCATGCTGGGAACTGGGTTTTTGTCCCCAAACCAGCTACTGCAAATTTTGCTTCTGGTACTTGCAACCTAATTTTCTCAAATAACTGCTGAATTTTCAAATTTTGCAATGGCAATGCCCTTTCTCGTTGGTTTAGCTTTTTCAGAATTCGGAATAGCCCACTGTTAACTAATAAACGATCTTCCCGCCAAATAAAAGTAATTTTTGTTTCTGGTTCATCAAATTTGTGTTTGGGAACTCTAGTAAACCGCGTGATGTCAAAATGACTCGGATGAGAATGGGCTTCGCTGACATAAATTTCATCAAAGCGTTTGGTTTCTTCCTCAACAAACTCAGCGAAGCTGGGATAGTAAGTTTGACCATTTTTTAAAGAAATAGGTACTGTCCAGACTTCGGCAACTTCATCAGGAACCATCCACCTTAGAAACTTAGGAACTATCACCACTAACCCGTAGTCCGAGTTGCATTCTAAGTGCCTTTGTGCATTTAGCAACTTCAACAGGGAATGACCATAAAGATGATCGATACAGTTTAAGATAATTACCCGCTTGCAGGGTTTAAAAATTTCTTTGACAATCTCAATTTTTTCGGGTTGAGGATTTTGGAGTGAATAGAGTAATGGTTTGCCTAGCCACTCTTTTATATTAGCAACTTTTGCAAAAACTTCACCTTTGATTGTATCAACTTGGATCGAGTTTCTGACTCCATGACCTACTCTCAACTCGTCCATTATTTCGCTGCCACATCCCCCGCACTTACAGTCCAGAACAATATGTATCCCTTGCCACAAAATTTTTTTGGCATTGAGTTCCGTGTCGCAATAGGGGCAATTCGAGCGCTGTTCGATTTTAGGTTTAATTTGAATCACTTTACTAATCCTCTGATTCTACAAGCTGCCTTGTATAAGTTAAGCGATCGCCAGATGAAATTTGCGAATGGGCGCAATTCCTTAATCAAGAAATTGACTAATATAATCACGTAAAAATAAGTTATCAGAGTAGCTGCAGTTGCTCCAAAAGCTCCATACTTAGGAATCAGCCAAAAGTTCAACGCTACATTAAAAATAGAGCCGACTACAGTCAAGTAAAGACCGTAGCGCAACTGACCTTCTATGTTCAAATATGTACTCCGTGCTACTCCAAAGTTACTGCCAAATTGCGCCCAAACATAGATTGACAGTACCGCTGCTGACTTCGCATAGTTTTCACCGTAAAGCAGATGCACTATCCAGGGAGAAAGTAATGATATCGGTATGGCCACTCCCAACCATAAAAATATCATAATATCAGAATAAATTTGAAATTTATTTAGATATTCTTCATAATTTGTCTTTCTCAAATTCGCTAATTTAGGAAAAATAGAGCTGGATATGATCATCGGCAAGAAATCGCAGATTTCCGAAATTTTAACAGCTGCAGCATAATAGCCCAGTTGAGCATTTTCATTCATCGCACCGAGCATTATCTGATCGGTTTTTGAGTACACATAAACTGCCAAGCCCGAAAAAATTATCGGCCAACTCTCCGATAGCAGTTCCTTACACCGTTCCCAACTAAAATGCCAATCCTTAATTTTATTCCCCGTAAGCTGATAAAAATATACATAAGCGATTCCTACCAATGCCACCTCTGTCAATCGAACCCAGGCGAAGGCAAGCAGGGGGGCTTTAATTGTTACTAACCCAATTCTGACAGCAGCAACTAAAAAACATACCGAATTTTTAGCCAAAACTGTATATTTTGACTGGATTTGGGACTGAAACCAAAAATTGATAGCCTCAAAAGCATTAAAGATAGTTCCTGCTGCGATGATACCTACCAGCCATCGAGTCAGAGTGTCGTTGGGCTTGAGTAGCGCAATCACGGTGACAGTTAACACCAAAGTGATGCAGCCACCAGTAAATTGTAGTCCGAAGGCAGTTCCCAGGGTCTCATTTTTGCATTCTGGGTCGCGAGCGATATTCCTCACTACCAGAGTACCCAACCCCATCGTTGCCACCGAACTAAACAGCGACACAAAGGCGATCGCGTAGTTGAGCAATCCAAATTGTGTCGGACCAAGATAGCGAGCCACCCAAAGGCCTACAAACAGACCTAGACCCATCTGCAAGATTTGGTCAGTGAACAGCCAAGCTATGTTGCTGAGTACCTGGCGCAGACTAGGACCGAGCCTTTGACTGACCGCAGTTAACTTATCTAGCATCAGAATATTTTAAATCTTTACAAAACACAAACGCGGTTCTGGCAGGGTCGGCAATCTCGCAAAATTAGATTGGTTGATCCTATAACAACATACCACAACTGGCTCCACGCTCCGCCCAATAAAGGTTACTTCAATGGACAGTGCGGCGAGCTAAAGAAGGCCTTTGAGGGTTACTGGTGCTACTGTTAGAACTATGGTTAGCATTATCTATCGCAAGTCGAACCGTCAACATTGCGTAACTCAGCCAAGGATTTGCTATATCTATAATATAACCTTCTGTGATGTTGCTTATAATAATAGACACTAGAAAACAAATAGGTATTCCCGCTTCTTCCAGGGTGCTACGACTCAAATACCGAACTGCATAAGCTAAATTGAGCAGCAAGGAAGTCATCATTAAAATTAATCCCGGCCAACCGAAGGCTAACAAGATCCCGATCCCCCCATTGTGAGGATTTTTAGGTTGAAATCCATTAGGAGTATAAATAAAATAAGCAGGAGTAGCCGAGCCTAACTTATCTTGTTGAAAAAATCCATCGTATCCGTAGCCAAACCAGGGGCGCTGATTGGCCGCAGCCATTAACTGCGGCCAGAATTCTGTCCGCCCAGTTAGAGTCAAGTCTTTGCCTAATCCACCTACAATAATATCCTCTAGGTTGTCTACTACAAAAACAGTCATAATTATGCTGACCACCAGGAAACATATAATCGCAGTAAATGCCCACTGAAAACTTAATTTTTTTAGAAAATTTAGTGACGACACTGCAATTATTAATATGATAGTAATTACTAGAGCCGATCCCGATTTATTAGCCCTTACTAGGTAAAATGAAAAGAACATCATTCCCAAAGCAATCCAGCGCTCTTTCTGAGTTTTAGCTCCTTGAGAATAATGCAAATACCAAAATGCCGTACACAGAGCTAAGACTCCCCCCAAAGAATTTTTAGATTGGGTTAATCCGACAAAATCGCCTGCTCCAGGGGGTTTCATTACAAAACTTGCCAAACCGATTGCCGTGTATCCCCACCGCCAAAAACGAGATAAATCCTCCCATTTATATTGGGCTGCAATGTAAAACCCGAAAGCAGTAAATCCTGAAAAAGCTAGGCCTGCTCTTAGCGTTTCTTCAGGAACTAGAGACCATAATGTAGAGAGTAATGGAAGTAATGTATAAAGTAAAAAGAAAGGATTCATTATCAATATTTTGGCAAAAATATCTATAAAATTGCTACTAAAAAATTTAAATCGTGAAATTAAAATCAATACTACCCAGGGGTAAAAAAAATAAGGTATTAGTTTTAATATGCCACCTTCTGGATCTTTCAAATTAACAAAATGCAAGTAATTAAAAGGAGGTTGTGTCAGAAAGGGAGAGATAAAAATATAAAGACCAGCAAAGCTTTTATCTAAAGCTAAACCTATTTTTTTATAGCTAGCAAATTGAAATAATAGTATAGTTGCCATCGCGAGTATAGCAATTAGCATCAAGGTCAATGAAGAGCTACCTAAAATCAGCTCCTTCAGCATATTTGCTTGAGACACTGGTTGAGTCATAATTGCTTTCCTTTATCCAAAACAAGAGCAAATTATCTAGATATAAAATATAGCCATCAACCCGCAACCAGGCTAACACAGAAATTAGGCATAAAGCAAAAATACAGCATTCTTTTTTCGGCGATCGCTTAAAATAATGAGCTTTTTGCCCAGCACTAAAAAGGCTACACTTATATAAATCATAGTCAATAAAATTAGGTGGTGTATGGTTAACACCCATTTTCCAGGACAGATAGCCCGGTCGGTTGTGGGTGTTGTCTTGTTTGCTTCCACTGTCATCGCTGACGCCAGAAGCACCCCGGCACAACTTCCCATCCCGCTAGGCGCAGAGCAAGCCCAGACCGTTGCGCCCGTTAGGAGAGCGCCGGAAAGCTATAAACTCGGTGGCGGCGATCGCATCCAAGTAGAAATACTCGAAGTACCCGAACTCAGCCGCGGCTACGAAGTTCTTTCCGATGGTTCAGTCAACCTGCCGCTAATCGGCTTGGTCTCCGTCCGTGGCCGCACCTTAGTAGAAGCCACCAACATCATCCGCAACGCCTACCGCCGCGTCCTCAAAGACCCCATAGTCACAGTCAGCCTCGTCGCCGCCCGCCCCCTCAACGTCGGCGTCATCGGAGAAGTCACCAGGCCCGGAAACTTCATCATTACCCTAACTCCCGGCCCGGGAGCCACGCCGAGTGTCCAGTACCCCACCGTCACCCAAGCGATCAGACTCGCAGAAGGCGTCACGGGTGTCGCCGACATCCGCAACATCCGCGTCCGCCGTCCCCAACGAGACGGCCCCGATCAAGTGCTCAACGTCAACCTGTGGAAATTCTTGCAAGAAGGAGACATCTCTCAAGACATCATTTTGCAAGACAGAGACACAATCGTGATTCCCACAGTCGCCAACTTCAACCAAGCAGAAGCTCGTCAATTTGCGACAGCCAACTTTTCGCCACCCCCAGAAAAACCTCGATCGATCTCCATCGTTGGCCAAGTCACCCGCCCTGGGGCTTACGTCGTGATCGGTGGCAACACCACAAACGACCTCAGCCGCGAAGGTTTCCCCACAGTCATCCGGGCGATTCAGCTAGCTGGAGGCATCACCTCGGATGCCGACATCCGGCAAATCCAAGTGCGGCGCGTCACCAGAAGAGGCGAACAAATTATCCCTGTCAACCTGTGGCAGTTCCTAGAGTCCGGCGACGGCGCCCAAGATACCATCCTCCAGGAGGGAGACACGATCATCGTACCCAAAGCTACGATCGTCAACCCTGCAGAAGCTGGTGTGCTCGCTAGCACTAACTTTGCCCCCGTCGGCATTAACGTTTTTGTAGTAGGAGAACTCAGAACATCCCTCGATCCCTTGAGGCTCCCAGCTAATGCCACGCTAAATCAAGCTTTAATTTCCAGAGGATTTTTTGGCTACGAGAATACCCGAGCTAGAAGGGATAAAGTTGAGCTAGTCCGCCTCAATACCGACGGTACGGCTACTAAACGGACGATCGAAGTCGATTTAAGCCAAGGAATTAACGAAGAAGCCAATCCTCAACTTCGCAACAACGACATGATTATCGTATCTCGCAGGGGTCTCGTCAATTTTGTCGATCGCATGAACGCTGTAATCGGACCTGTCGGGCCAGCTACGGGAGTGTTAAATTTTATAAACGTTCTCCGATTTTTATTCAGGTAAGAAGGCGGCGGGTGAGGTGGATAATTCCTGGCAAAGGCTAGAATAAACTAAACAATAAGATTACCCAGCCGCGACCTGGCCACTTCAAAAATATCAACCTCAAAAATATAAACCTCAAAAATACCCTGGCTGAATATGGATAACAGACAAGATTACCAACCCTTCACACCCAAATCGAATGGCAAACTGCCGGAGTTATCTGCTCAGAACTACAGAGATCACTTCGTAGAGGAGAGAGAAGAAGAAAAGCTAGACTTGTCCTGGCTGTTAGGCGTCGTGCGCCGTCGCTTCCTGGTCATGGCAGCAGCCACCATAGCTTTGAGCGCCCTGGCAGGAACAGCGATCATCGCCACTTCTAAAAGCATAACGGTCGAGTATGAAGGCTCCTTTTCCCTGTTAGTAGAACCAGCCACGGCTGAAGGTTTGCAATCCAAACAATTAAACAACACCCAAGCTGCCGACTTAGCAAGAATTAATATAGAAGGAATTAGCCTACTAGACTACGAAACCCAAATTAGGATTTTGCGAAGTCCCAACATGATGCAGCCAGTGATTGAGGAATTGCGGGCTTCGTATCCCAAAATGAACTATAGCGAACTGATCTCAAAAATGTCGATCCAGCGCATCAGCTACACGAAAGATGGCAAACAGCAAGGCACAAAAATTTTACAAGTTCGCTACAAAGATTCAAACAAAAAAAAAATTTACCGCGTATTGGATAAAATTTCTAAAGCTTATCTAGATTACAGCTTGCAGCAACGGCTGATGGGCATTAATCAAGGTATTAAGTTTATAGATACGGAGATGCCCAAGCTCCGAGAAAGAGTGGAAGTTCTGCAACTGCAAGTCCAAAGACTGCGGCAGCAGAGCAACTTGTTTGAACCCCAGCTAGAGGGGAAATCTCTGTCTGAACAAGTTCAAAGCATTCGGGGCAAGCAAGTAGAAATTAGAGTTCAGCTAAAAGGGATGCGAAACCTCTACCAAAGCTATGAAAAACTACTCAACGAAAATAATCCCCAGGGGCTGCTGATGACCCAAGGGCAAGCTTACGGCGGACTTTTAGGTCAAATTCAGAGAATAGACTCGGAATTGTCATTAAAATTAGCTCAGTACAGAGAAGACAGTTTGCCAGTTTTAGCGCTGCGAAAAAGTCGGGAAGAACTGATTTTAACCGCCACTCAACAAGCAAGAAAAGTGGTGATGGGAAATTTAGAGAGCCAAATCAAAGAAGTTGAAGCGCGCGATCGCGAAATGACCGCTTCCCAAAATGCTCTCAACCAAAAAATTAGAAACTTTTCAGTCACAACCCGACAATACGACAATTTACAGCGGGAACTACAAGTAGTTACTAAGAGTTTTTCGGACTTCTTGGCAAAACGAGAAGCGTTGCGGATCGATGCAGCTCAGCAGCAAATACCCTGGGTGCTGATCAATCCTCCGGAAATCCCGCTAGACAAATTCGGCAACCCTATAACAGCTACCGTCAAACAAACCAGAAAACAGTTAGCGCTGGCAGTAATTTTAAGCAGTCTACTGGGCATAGCAGTCGGCTTGCTCGTAGAGGTACTAAATACTGTGTTCCACACTCCAGAATCACTGAGAATGGCCACAAGATTGCCAATACTCGGGGTGATTCCGTTTACCAAAAAAGTCAAGCGCCGACCGCCAGCTAGACAGAGGAAACTAACATCAGCTCGATCGAACTCGAAAGTGGAAGTAGTCGAACCGGGCGAAGCTAGACATACTGGTCCGATGAGCGGGGGAGCAAGTATTTTGAGCGACTTGGACTATCAATTTTTAGAAGCATTTCGATCGCTCTACACGAACATTCACTTGCTGAATGCAGGAACGGCAATTCGATCGCTCTTAGTCGGCTCAGCCTTAGCCGGAGACGGCAAATCTACAGTAGCTTTGCACCTGGCAGCCACAGCAGCAGCAGTCGGACAGCGAGTATTGTTAGTAGATGCAGACTTGCGCTGCCCGCAACTGCACGCTAAGTTAGGACTGCCCAACGTGCGTGGCCTGGGCGAGGCCATCTCCACGGCTCTCAGCCTCAACGACGCGATTCAACGAGCCCCGAACCAAGAAAATTTGTTCGTACTCACCGCAGGCCAAATCCCCCCCGATCCGATCAAGCTTCTTTCTTCCAAAAAAATGCAGTATCTGATGGAGCAATTTCAAGCCTTTTTTGACTTAGTAATTTATGACACCCCGCCACTAGCAGGCTTGGCAGACAGCCACTTGATCGCAGCTCGTACAGACGCTACGATTATGGTCGTCCAAATTGGGCAAACAGACCGATCGCAAGTTCGCAAAGTTTTAGAAGAATTAAAAATTTCTGGAGCTTCCGTCTTGGGAATCGTTGCTAATGGCTGCAAAAACACCGGTCACAGCTACCGCCAGCGCCCGGTCGTTTTAGACACGCTCTACGACCAAAAACTATCGGCATTAGGTACGAAAAATCCTAATTAGACAAATGTTGATGCAGGCGGCCGAGCGCCGCCGTCCTCAACGGGAAACACACAACCAAGCTATACCCTGATTTTTTGATAATAGTACCATTTGAGAAAGAAAATGATAGACTAACGGACATAGCCTCGTGTGTCAACCGAGATTGCGCGGATCTTTAAATTTTGCGGTAATTACTCAGAAAATGATTGAGAAATCAGCAAAAGTGGGTAAACTACATTTAGCAGAGCGCAATCTCAATCAGGAAAAGACACCTTTGAAGGTGAACGTTAGTGTAAACGTTAATGAGAACGTTTCAACCCAGAAACTTGGTAGGGATTATTCTATGAGTACAGTTATGGTTGTTGATGATAGCGTCACTCTGCGGGAGATGATCGCCGACTTGCTCAAAGGTAGAGGACTCAACGTCACAGTAGCGAGTGATGGCGTAGAAGCTCTAGAGCAAATCAAGGCTAACCGCCCAGATTTAGTCGTTCTGGATATCGTGATGCCCCGGATGAACGGCTACGAAGTCTGTCGTCGGCTCAAAAGCGACCCTAAAACCCAAAATTTGCCGGTGGTAATGTGTTCGAGCAAAAGCGAAGAGTTCGATCGCTATTGGGGAATGAAACAGGGAGCCGACGCTTACATCGCCAAGCCATTTCACCCACAGGAATTGGTCGGCACTATTAAGCAATTGCTGCGAGGTTGAGGTAGAGGAATAGGGACAGGAAAAAAATTGTCTTGAGCGCTGATTATTTCTGCTCCCGCAGCCTCTCTAAACTACTCGATTGACAATAGTCCAAACATCCCCGTCCGATCGCACGTAGGGAACAGAAATACTCTTGAAACCAGTAATAAAAGGCTTGTAATAAACCTGCCAATAGCTGGGGCTAATTTGGTCAGCGATTGCTTTGAGTCCCTTCACTTGGGCCGCCAGTTCCCCCGCCAGTTCGTTAATCCGTTCCGCGTGTCCGCGAGCGAGGGTTCTTCCTTCTTCAACCTGCTCCTCCATCGGAGTGATTCTTTGCAACTTTACCGATTGCTGCTGTTTCTGACTCAGTTGAGCAGACAGAGCCGCGATCGCGTCATCTATACCCTTGACTTCGGCCGACACTTGTGCTGTTTCCCTCGCGTGACGGCGGTAAGCATCGGCGATCGCTTGGGGTGAATCACTGGCTGGGAGAGCATCGGCAATACTAAGCTGCTGGCGTTCCAGGCGCAATTCCTCAATTTGAGAGTAAATTGCCTCTATATCTGTCTGAAGTTTGTCCACCTAATTATTACCGCGTGGTTGTTGGATATTTTAGCATATTAACACAAACCAATCACCTAATCGGCATAGAAATTGCATATTTTAGGCGGGCTAGAAGCAAAGCCGCACAAGCAGAATTTGAAGAGTTTGAAAAATCCAAATTTTTATATTTTTCAGTTGAGCGATTTCCGTCGATATCCAGTCGGGTTAAGCAGCTCGTGTCCGGTAAAATCAGCATTATAGATTGGTAGTGAGGAAGGCAAGTACGACCGAGTTTTACGAGGATTAAAGTCGTCACGACAAGCACAATTCCCAATTCCAATTAACCACTTTCCAATTACCAATTCCCAATTATTAATTGAGTTTTTTAAGTTGTTAGCGCTTGCTGCCTCAACTTGACTATAGTCTCTACCAAGACATCGGGTTGCACAGGTTTAGACAGATGCCGATCGAAACCCGCAGAAAAAGCACGATCGCGGTCTTCATCCCTAGCATAAGCCGTCAGGGCGATCGCCCAAAATTTCCCTGTCTGAGTGTTCAAAGAACGCAGCCTTCGTAGCAGCGAATATCCGTCTTCCTCCGGCATTCCGATATCGCTGACCAAAACATCCGGCCCAAACTGTGAAGCCAGCTCAAACGCCTCAGCAGCAGACGATGCAGCCCTGACAGCGGCCCCGGAATCTGCCAAGACAAACCTCATAAATTCCCGCGAATCAACCTCGTCATC
>JARCMA010000045.1 GCA_030248405.1 Microcoleus sp. MP8IB2.171 | reverse complement strand
GGGTTGGGGTGGGGTAAAAAGTTTACGACTCCTGCAAGGATTGCTATATAATAGGTTTGGTTTCGTGGCCTAACCTAAAATTTTGACATTTCACCGATTACTGCAAAACTATATATTTAGTTCGGGACATACATTTGCCTTGCTAAAGCCGGTTTATAAGAAAAATATGGGCTTTAGTTAGGAGAAATTTACTCGTGAAACCGGGTTTATAACTCCCTATGCGTCCAGGACTAATATTGACAAAAAGCTGCAATAGATGTAAAGTTACATTAAGCATCAAAGAACGGCGTCAATATCTAGTAATTGTCATCGCGACAAATTATGACGAGCAATCTGTGGAAACTCGATCGCAATAACATCCCTGAGTCAATGGGGTGCAGTGGCATAGCGCTAATCTTCACTCTCACTAAATATACTCAACCTTGGCAAAGAATAAACCTAGTTGAAAAAATCCTGCAACAGTGCGGGAGCGAGCCTTTTGCTGAAGTTGTGGGCGTACCGAAAAGCGGAATATTCAGAGAAAATATACCCGAATCCGTCAGAAAACCCCATCCGAATTTACTGTTTCGCGCTTTGGCAATTCAGGCATTGGGGAAGGTGCGAGAGGGGGTGATATCAAGTGAGAGAGCGGCTAGAGCAAGTGATTTTAACAAAAATCTGCAGGGGGCGTTAGAACAGGAAGCGGTAGGGGGATCGACTCCTTTAATTCGGTGGTCTGCGGCTGTTACTATTAAGTCAATTTGGTTGGAGGAAGCAGGGCAACGACAAGGCGATGAATGTGCTGTCAATGTCACAATCAATGCAGGGGAAATTGAGCGGCTGGTTGTAGAAGAGCAAATTAAACTGTTAGCAAGCAACAAATTTTCTTTGGGCGACAGTAGAAATGACAGCAGTAAGGAATATGAGAATTGTCTCGATTTTTGGGTGTACGGGCCTAGCTGGCTGCTGCCGGGCCTGCCAATGGATTGCGAGGAATATTTGTTTTGGATCGAGAGAGTATTTGCTGCGATCGCACTTAGGGGCCCGTACAAATTGAAGGCCGACAACGATGTAGCGGTAACAAACTTTTTGGAAGTTGCGGAAAATAATTTTAATGACTTGGAATTCTCCAAAATAATTGCCAAAATTTTTGAGTTCCTGCACCACCCGGAAGCGAAAGTCAAAAATCTAGCTGCAATTATTTTAGCACCGTACAAAGACAAGCTGGAGCGAAAATCGGCGCAGATTCTGACAGCGCTTGTATATAAATTTAATGTAAAATATCAGCCCTTAGAATGTCTGACTCTTCCCGAAATAGAGGAGTACAAAGCGTCACTGTATTTCGGTAAAATGGAAATTGACGACTTGTATAGTGAGGCTTTGTCGCTGTGTGGCGATCGGGATGTGGAGATAGCAAGTTTCTTGTCAGCGAAACAGAGGGAATACCAAAATACTGTAGACGAGCAGATCAACAATCTCAGCAAGTTAGTTAAGTCGATCGTAAATTGCCAGAGCTTGTTAGATGCTAATAGGGAACTTTTGTATTTGACTATAGAGCGCCTGCAAAAATGGGATTACACCCTCAGCCATAAACTGTCTGTGCACCGCAAGAAACTCCAAAACCTCAGTTTTGACAAAAGCACCTCCGAGCAGTGCATAAACCTCGACAACGAGCTAAATTATATCAGAGAGTCTTTGCAATATACTTTGTATGAAGTCACATCAAAAATTAACAGCCTAATTAGAGATTTAGAACTTTCTGTGTCTAAAAATAACAAGACTGCAACAGATATGTTTAAGTGGACGTGGGTATTGTTCGGAGTCTGGTTTTCAGTAGGGCTGCTCTTGTATTTATCGGATTCAGTGATTAACTCGATATTCACCATCAGCTACACAAGCGAATTTCTAGTTTATTGGACTATTTTATTTAGTGTGATGGTGGTATTTTTGTTAGTATTAGCTATATTCTTTTCCGCGCTCGCTGCCTTAGACAAGCGCCGAGAATCTAAATTAATCCCTAAATTTGATAGCTTAAGCCAAATAGGGAGCAGTTTTTCTATATTGTGGCAAAAAATTTATTTGCAGCAGTTTGTACCGTCGGTGCGATCGAATTAAAAGTTTCAGTTGACTGTTGACTGTTGACTGTTGTCTGTTGTGGGTATGACTGTTGTGGGTACGACTGTTGTCAAAAGGAAAACGGAAGAGGGAAGATAATTTTTCCTTCCCCTGCCCCCTCTTAAGAAAGTTAGGATGCGGTTGCCGCACTTACTTTCTGGGTGTTGCTACCTTGATTTTCCAGTTGAATTAATTCAACTTTATATCCATCTGGGTCTTGCACAAAAGCGATGACTGTTGAGCCGTGCTTCATCGGGCCGGGTTCGCGAATAACTTTACCGCTGCGGGCTTTAATTTCTTCGCAAGTACCGTAAATGTCGTCAACGCCGATCGCAATATGACCGTAAGCATCCCCCAAATTGTACTCTGTGACGCCCCAGTTGTATGTTAATTCCAAAACCGTAGTATCGGATTCATCGCCGTAGCCCACAAAAGCTAGAGTAAATTTACCGTCTGGATAGTCTTTTTGTCGCAGCAATTTCATGCCCAGAACCTCGGTGTAAAATTTGAGGGACTCTTCCAGGTTGCCAACTCGGAGCATCGTGTGTAGTAGTTGCATTTAGCTCACTCCTAATTTCTTAAGCTTTCATCTATTTTAGCGATTTCTTGCTGAAAAAACTCGCGCCTCAACCGTCGCAGTTGCCGCAGGTTGATAACTGTCTATTTGATTTAGCTTTGTACTTCCACCACACCCCTAAACATATTCATGCCGCAAGTAAATAGGTATCGTCCAGGTTTTTGAGGGGTGAATTCAACAGCAGTTACCTGATTTAGAGGTAATTCTCGCACAATGTGAAAATCTGGTAACAACACTTTTTCAAGACAACTGTTGGGGTCGCGCCTCAAGAAATTGAGCCTGACTAATTGACCGGCTTTCACAACTACAGTGGAAGGCTCATAACCCCCGTCTACAGTAATAGTTAACTCTTGTATTCCCTGAATAGACTCAGCTTGCTGCCCTTGACTTTTACTAAATAGAAACCACCACAATTCTAGACCAATTAATGCCAACCCTCCTAGAGTTACGCCAACTTTTAAACCGAATGGTTGTTGAATGGGGCGAAATTGAGTGGTTGAAGTAGAATTTTTGAATGGCATTTGGGAAGCTTGGACTCCGAAAGCCATTCCCACTATAATTCCTAAACTTCCGATGCTTCCTAAAATTTGACGCTGACTAAACATTTTTCAAATTCCTCATAATTTACGCAACAGATTTAACTTTAAAATTCCGCAAGCGCAAAGCATTAGTCACTACCGAAAGCGAACTAAAAGCCATTGCACCACCGGCGATAATCGGATTTAGCAGCCAGCCAAAAATTGGGTACAAAATCCCCGCGGCGATCGGTATTCCAGCGATGTTGTAAATAAAGGCAAAAAACAAGTTTTCGCGGATGTTCCGCATGGTGGCGCGTGACAGTTGAATTGCTGTAACTATGCCTTGCAAATCTCCTGAAATTAAGGTAATGTCGCTGGCTGCGATCGCCACATCTGTGCCGGTGCCGATCGCAATTCCCACGTCTGCTAATGCCAAAGCTGGTGCATCATTAATCCCGTCTCCCACCATCGCGACAATCTTGCCTTCCCGTTGCAGGGCTTGGATTTGAGCTGCTTTTTGGTCTGGTCTAACTTCAGCAAAAACGCGAGTAATACCGACAGATTGGGCGATCGACTCCGCAGTCGATCGATTATCCCCAGTCAGCATCGCCACCTCCAAACCGAGTTTTTGCAGCGCTTTCACCGCCTGCGCTGACGACGGTTTCAGGGCATCAGCAATGCCCATAATTGCCTCAATTTTGCCCTCTACAGCCATCCAAACCACCGTTTTGCTCGAAACTTCCAAAGCTCGCGCCCGCAGCTCCAGATATTCAGTATCGCAGCCTAGTTCCTGCATCCACCTGAGTGTTCCCAGGGCGATCGACTTTCCGCCCACAATCCCTCGCACGCCGCTGCCCGCGACGGCCTCAAAATCCCGAACATCTGTCAAATTCACCTCTTGAGATTGAGCATATCTCACAACAGCTTCCCCCACAGGATGCTCCGAATTTCGCTCTACAGACGCCGCCAATTGCAGCAACTTTAACTCATTGCTATCCGCCGTTCCTTTAACTGTCACAAAATCAGTTACAGTCGGCTTCCCTTCCGTGAGAGTCCCAGTTTTATCTAACACAATAACTTGAATTTTTTGCGCTAATTCTAAACTATCGGCTCCTTTAATTAAAATTCCGTTTTCCGCACCTTTACCAGTTCCCACCATCACAGCAGTCGGAGTCGCCAAACCCAAAGCACAGGGACAGGCAATAATTAACACTTCCACCATTGTCACCGTTGCCAAAGTGAAGTTGCCTGTCGCGTTAAACCAGATCACAAAAGTAGCTAAAGCCACGGCAATTACTGCGGGAACAAACCAACCAGTTACTTGGTCTGCCAACTTTTGAATCGGCGCTTTTGAACCCTGAGCATCCTGCACCATCTTGACAATTTGAGCTAAAAATGTATCTTTTCCAACTCTAGTAGCGCGAAACTTAAAGCTGCCAGTTTTGTTAATTGTGGCTCCGATTACTTCATCACCAAGCTGCTTTTTGACAGCCAAACTTTCTCCCGTAACCATTGCTTCGTCTACCGTTGAAGAGCCTTCAATTACCTCTCCGTCAACGGGGATTTGCTCGCCCGGCCGCACCTGTACGATGTCGCCAATTTCCACTTGGGCGATCGCTACTTCCAACTCTTCCCCGTTGCGAACGATCCGAGCAGTTTTTGCTTGTAAACCCATGAGTTTGCGAATAGCTTCCGAAGTTTCTCCCTTCGCCCGATTTTCTAAAGTTTTCCCCAACAAAATTAAAGCGACAACGCTGGCGGCAACTTCATAGTAAACGCTAGGAGTCAAACCTTGGGCTGTAAAAAAACCGGGAAAAAATGTCACAAATACCGAATAAAAGTAAGCAGCACTCGTTCCCAAAGCAATCAGAGTATCCATTGTCGCGACGCGCCGTTTTAGGGATTTCCAAGCGCCCACATAAAACGATTTTCCGCACCAAAATTGTACCGGAGATGTCAGCACTAATTGCAGCCAAAAATTGTGCAGCCATGCGGGAATAAATGGCAGGTGCAAGCCAGTCATCGCTGGAATACCACCCACCAATAGCAGGATGCTTACGATACCTGCTGTCCAGAGTTTTCGCTGCAAGTTTTGAGATTCGGATTTGCGATCGGCTTGTTCGGCGTCATCCTCTGCCGCCGCCATTTCTTGCAGCGGCAAAGCTTCGTATCCCGCCGCATCAACAGCCGATTGAATTGCTGCTAAATTGGTTTGCTTAGAGTCGTATTGGATAGCTGCTTGTTCCATCCCAAAATTGACGCTGCACTCAATTACGCCGGGAACAGATTTAATCGCTTGTTCGATAGAGGAAGCACAAGAAGCACAACTCATGCCCCGCAATTTAAGTGTAAGATTGTCCATAGGGTACTCCTAAACTAAATAAGAGCGCAGGTTGCCAAGGTATTTAGTAATTGGGATGACCTAGTTGCTAAATTACTGAGGAGAATTGCGCTCGAAATGAGTGGTGCGATTGCTGGACGCTGCGGTTATAGTGTTCAGCATTTCACCATAAGATGAAATTTAGATGAAATTGCTGTATTCCTAAAGTTATAAACCGCTGGCGTTTACCTAAAAATTAATCGACAGGATAGCCAGCAGATGCGATCGCTTTCCTAACTTCACTTTCCGGCTTAGCGGTTTGAATCGTGACCAATTTTGTCTTAACATCCGCCTCAACAGTGGCGGCTGAGTCAATGGCTTGGACTGCTTTTGCGATCGTATTCACACAAGCAGAACAAGCCATCTTGGGAACTTTTAACTCTAGAGTCATAATTTTAACCTCAGCAGAAACTACTCTGCTCAATCAATGAATTAACTCCACTATAAAGTCTCCAGTCAGCAGGAGAGTCAAGGGGGAATTCCGAAATAATTCTTAAGTTTTACTGCAACTCATCCTTAACTTAAACGACGGCACAGAAATATTTCTTTACAAGTCCGAGTCGAAAATTTCATCCTAATTTCATTTATATGTGAAAAGCTGAATATAAATGACAATTTTAAGGATAAAAAATCTATGAAATCAATTTCATTAAAAACAGGCTTTGCAGCGCTGACATTGACCGCCACAGCCGTTTTAACCAGCGGAGTGCTTGCAGCTTGTTCAAAAGCTCCTACAAGCCAAACTCAAGCACCAAATATTACCGCAGCAACCGAAGCAAACAACAAGCAAGACGCGGCACAAGGCGGCATGGGTGGCATGAATCATGGCATGGGTGGCATGAATCATAATATGTCAATGGATTTAGGCCCGGCTGATGCCAACTACGATTTGCGATTTATTGATGGCATGACAGTACACCATCAAGGCGCTGTAAACATGGCGAAAGAGGTGCTAAACAAATCCAAACGCCCGGAAATGAAAAAACTAGCAAATAACATGATTGCCGCTCAAGACCGCGAAATCAATCAAATGAAAGAGTGGCGCAAAACTTGGTATGCCAAAGCTGACAATACACCAATGGCTTATAACGCTCAAATGGGTCACATGATGGCAATGACTCCCGAAGAAATGCAAAGCATGATGATGAGCATGGATTTAGGGGCGGCTGACGACCAATTTGACTTGCGATTTATCAATGCGATGATTCCCCACCACGAAGGAGCTTTGGTGATGGCTGAAGATGCCTTGAAGAAGTCAAAACGCCCGGAAATGAAGAAATTATCTGAAGAGATTCTGACTTCGCAAAAGCAAGAAATTCAGCAAATGAAAGAGTGGCGCAAAGCTTGGTACAAACAGTAGTGACGGGCGGGATCAATTAATCGCAATATCTGTAGGGGCGGGTTCACCAACAATATGTAATTCCCACAAATAATCTTGATAAACCCGCCCCCACACCAAAGATAGAAATCAACCTTGATTTGTATCAAATTCAAAAAATGTACATGGGAATCGATCGTTTGGTGGGGGCTGGTTTTTGAGATTGTCGATTATTAGCAGGTATTGTTGGTGAACCCGCCCCTTGTATCTTGAAAGAGACAAGCTATCAAACCGCAGACCGCAGGCTGTCGAACCGCAGACACGGTTGTAATCGAACCGCATATACGGTTGTAATTGAATCGTAACACGAGTAAAGATAAAGAAACAATTAAAGTTTCTTCCTTAAGGTACAAATGAGAGTAGAAAGTGTTGTGATCGGACATCAGAAATCGGTGAAGTTGGCCCGCCCCTTAGACTATTACAAGTCTGTTGTGTAGATAAGCTCCCATTACTGATGACAGGCGCACTCAAAGCTGGACAGTATCTTAGGCGCTCGTTTTAACGGGATAGCCTGCATTCACTCTTGTTAGTTAAATTGCCTGTCATGTTCTTTCATACAAACAGGGAGCTTGGAGCCAACAATGACACCGACATTTTTAGGGATAGATATCAGTAAAAAAGACTTTAATGTCGTTTTACTGAAAGAAGAACGTGGCTCAAAACCCAAAAAGTTCACTAATAATACCGAAGGATTTGAGAGCTTGAATAAGTGGCTCAAAAAGCAAGGTGTCGAAGAACTTCACGCTTGC
>JARCMA010000394.1 GCA_030248405.1 Microcoleus sp. MP8IB2.171 | reverse complement strand
TTAAAGAATTTTCTACAGAGACAATAGCATCTATAACTGGATGGAATTACATTTTGTCAGCCCTAGCTACTGTTGCATGATTTTTGAAAATTGGTATTATCTCGTTATCTGGCATTTTCATATAGGGGTTCAGTTTCGCCTGCAAAAGCTCGACTAACTCCGGTTCCATATATTCATAATTGTCCGGGATTTGCAGGCAAATAACTTTCTTGCCTTCGAGACTTTCGGGAAATTTGCTGCGAAGTCGATCGCCATGCTTCTGCTCCATCACAAATATCAAATCCGCCCAGCCCAGCAAACCCTCAGTGACTCTAATTCTTGCACCTTTTTCCGTTCCAGCCGATCGCACGCTGTAGCCGCTAACATTCTCGCATATCTTCTCGGCAGTCAAACTCCTCCACTTATTCCGGCTGCACACAAACAATATCTTGATTTTATCCACAAGTTTAAAAAGCAAAATTCGATCTTATCTGCGTTAATCCGCGTTAATCCGCGTTAATCTGCGGTTAAAAATCTTAATCCAATTTCCCCCCGATCGCACCTTGCATACCACAAATCATGTACTTTGTCAAATTGACCCAAATTTCCTTTACAATTCTTAAACCATACAATGCAGATTTTGCATAAACAATTGTATTTATTACATTTGCAGAGTTCGTTAATTTTACGGTTTTAAAAGCTTTCAGCGTCAAAAATTTAAATTAGTCATAATGCCCCTGGATTGTGAAAATCGTACCACAAGCCTCAAAGCAAGTAAATAGGTAAAATAATTGAGAATGAAGTCAATAATTTTGGTCATCTTTAGATTTGCTTAAGATTTCAGCCATCAAAATAGATCGAACATTTAAAACTAAATCGACTTTTAGATTGTTTTTGCTTATTAAAGTAGTTGGAATTGCCCCGAAGACCGATCGACCCTCAACAATAGATACAGATGGTCGATCGCACAATGGCATCAAACCAAACTCGATCGAACTCTGCTAGAATTAGTAAAACGAAGTCGTTATGAGTTTGAATAAATAGCTATGACCGAACAAACCGTAGAAAACTTAGTAATTATCGGCTCAGGGCCAGCAGGCTACACCGCAGCCATCTACGCCGGGAGGGCAAACCTGAAACCCGTAGTGTTTGAAGGCTACCAAGCCGGAGGCGTCCCCGGCGGTCAACTGATGACCACCACAGAAGTAGAAAACTTCCCCGGTTTCCCCGAAGGGATCACCGGGCCGGAGCTCATGGATCGAATGAAAGCTCAAGCAGTGCGCTGGGGTGCAGAATTATACACAGAAGATGTAACTTACGTGGATTTGAGCCAGCGTCCGTTTACAGTGCGATCGGAAGACAGAGAAATCAAAACCCACACGATAGTAATCGCTACAGGCGCGACGGCGAAAAGATTGGGCTTGCCTAGCGAAGATATTTACTGGAATTTGGGAATATCTGCCTGTGCGATTTGCGACGGCGCTACCCCAATTTTTAAAGGAGTAGATTTAGCTGTCATCGGCGCGGGCGACACCGCAGCGGAAGAATCTATTTATTTGACAAAATACGGCTCTCACGTACATATGCTGGTGCGGCGCAATCAAATGCGCGCCAGCAAAGCCATGCAAGACCGAGTGCTGAACAATCCTAAAATCACTGTGCACTGGAACACCGAAGCTGTGGATGTTTTGGGAGTGCCGGGGAGTAAAATGGATGGGTTGAAAATTAGAAATATTCAGACTGGCGCTGAAACAGATTTGCTGGTGAAAGGATTGTTTTATGCGATCGGTCACACTCCCAACACTCAACTGTTCCAAGGTCAACTAGAACTCGACGAAGTAGGCTATATCGCCACCAAACACGGTTCGGTAGAAACCAGCGTTGAGGGAGTTTACGCCGTCGGCGACGTGCAAGACCACGAGTTTCGCCAAGCAATCACCGCCGCCGGTAGCGGTTGTATGGGTGCGATGCTGGCAGAAAGGTGGCTGTCAGTCAACGGTTTAGCTCAGGAATTCCATCAAACCGAGGAATCCGAGCAACCCACAGCAGCGCCGGAAGCTCAAAAAGTACGCAAAACCAGTGAGAACTTTGATATCAAAGACACGCGCCACGAAGGAGGTTATGCTTTGCGGAAGTTGTTCCACGATAGCGATCGACTGATTGTGGTCAAATATGCCTCTCCGAGTTGTGGGCCTTGCCACAGCCTCAAGCCGATTTTGAGCAAAGTAGTAGATGAGTTCGAGGGCAAAATCCACTACGTGGAAATTGACATCGAAGAAGATCCAGAAATTGCTGAAAATGCGGGCGTTATTGGTACGCCGACGATTCAGTATTTCAAAGACAAAGATTTGGTAGCTGATCTCAAAGGAGTTAAGCCGAAAAGCCAGTACCGCGAGTTAATTGCCAGTAATTTGTAGGAATGCAAATTAGCGAAGACTTTTTAACCGCAGATATCAGTGGATGAACACGGATGAACGCTGATGTAATCTGATCTGCGTGTATCTGCGTTCATCTGCGGTTAAAAAGTCTTCCTATGGTTTTCGGTAAATATTGATATGCTGATGAAAACAAATCTGACGCACCAATTATCAATTATGGCTCAAAGCCGCCTCCGACTGCCGCGATTTCTCAACAGTGCCTCACCCTCAAGCCTGTCAATGAAAATGATGTGGGCAGGTTTGACAATAACTGCCGTGTTTGTATTGGTAGCCACCTTGTCTCCAGCTATGCAAGCTTGGGGATGGCTGCAAAATCCTACCGAGGCTTTGATTAACCCCATCCACGAACCGCCGTCGGCGAATTATTGGTTTGGTACTAGCCGCAGCGGCTACGATGTGTTTTCCCGCACGCTGTTTGCTTCTCGGGCGGCTTGGCAAGTGGTAATTTTAGCCACTGCTTTGAGTTTGTTTATCGGTGTGCCGCTGGGTTTGGTTAGCGGTTATTTGGGCGGCAAGCTCGATCGAGTGTTGTTATTTTTAATGGATACAATTTATACTTTGCCGGGGCTGCTACTTTCTTTGACGCTAGCGTTTGTAGTGGGAAAAGGAGTTTTGAATGCTGCGATCGCCCTGAGCATTTCCTACATCCCTCAATACTACCGCGTCGTCAGGAATCACACCGTCAGCGTCAAAACCGAATTGTTTGTCGAAGCTGCGCGAGCCATGGGTGCTGACACTTGGACAGTGCTTTCGCGCTACCTGTTTCTGAATGTGATTCAGAGCGTACCGGTGCTGTTTGCGCTCAACGCTGCCGATGCAATTTTAACATTAGGAGGTTTGGGATTTCTCGGATTAGGACTTCCCGAAGCAACTCCCGAATGGGGACACGACTTGCGTTTAGCTTTAGATGCGCTACCTACTGGCATTTGGTGGACAGCTTTGTTTCCCGGTTTGGCAATGACTTTAATGGTGGTGGGACTGTCTTTGGTGGGGGAAGGATTAAACGAGTTTGTTAACCCTCGGCTGCGAAATCAACAGTAATCTGTCTTGCGGTTAAATTAAGTTCGCAGTCAGGACTTTAGTGCTTATTCACAAATATAAAAAAAACTGAAGTCCTGACTACAAACAGGCGCTATAAAGAGATGGTAATCTCGGCCCGATTAATTACTAAATCTTTCTCTCAATCAGGTTAATTCTTTCTAGTAAACCTTCATTGGGTTGTCAATATAGAAACGGATCTGAAATTTTTCTTGATAGCTTCATCCCCTAAAGGTCAAGCCACTTGACACTCCCCTGCCTAAAGGCGAGGGGATTCTTAATTCAGCGACTGACCTTTAAATGTTGCGTCATGAAAGGCAATATTCAAACTTTTCAACCGTAGAAACCTACCAATTAACGAGTCTGATTCACAGCCATCCCAGAGGGTCTATCTCCACTCATGGTACTAGGATATTGACAAGAAGAGTTCGGGTATGCCCTACCCTACTTAACAAAAAGAAAATTATTTTGTTTACTGGATTTGGAACTGTTTTGTTTAGTCCCTGACTGTTTATAGAGTTTTCGCCGCTCTTTGTCCCCCGGTTTACGCCTAAAAGTGTGTCTGAGTCTCTGTTTCACGAGGGCGTTGCGAGTTCAACCTTGACTTTTAAAGTTTACTACAAAAACCAGCAATTCCCGGATTTTTGGGAATGGGTTTAAGGAATTAAAGCCGTCAAGCGAAGGACGGGGTTTTAAACCCAAAT
>JARCMA010000393.1 GCA_030248405.1 Microcoleus sp. MP8IB2.171 | reverse complement strand
GTGAATTTCTTACTCCCTCCCCTTGATAAGGGGAGGGTTGGGGTGGGGTAAAAAGTTTACGACTCCTGCAAGGATTGCTATATGAAACAACTCAACCCAAACCCATAGCATCATTTTCACATACTAATAATTTACCTTTCCCCTGATAAAACCAAACATAACCCTCCCCGCCGCCTTTGCCAAAATGACCTAATTTTCGATAATCTTCTTCAATCCCCTTGGTAAATCCTTTAACCAAATCGCAATCAGCTATCAACGTTTCACCTTGCTTGAGTTCGACAATCTTAGCCGGTGAATTTGTAGCTGCTAAAACAGTAGCTTTTTGCTCGCGCAAAGCTGTAACAGCAATTCTCCACCTACCGTCATTAGAACCAGCCACTTGTCGGAATTTCAGTTTTTTAGCACCGATAACTACATTGTCCGAACAAAACTGAAATATACCGTCATCAAACTCCCACTGCTCCGCATCCAAAAGCTCGATCGGCGTATAATGCAGGAAATGCCCTTTTTGTCTCGGTTCCAGTTTCACCGTACCAGTCCCTTGATATACGGGAGCGTTGTAATCCATTTCCGTTGTCAAAGATACCCACATATCTTTTAAACGGTTATCCGTTTTATAAACACCGGAAGTCAATTTTCCCATACACCAATGCAGCGCACCTTTTTGAATTATCACTCCCGAATTGTTCAAGTTAATTTCCGCTTGCTGAACCAACGGAATATTCTTAGTGGGATGGTAAAACTTATTGGTTTCTGGATTGATGTTATTTTGGACATACCACAAATCCGTTGGTTCCAAAACCTTGATTTCGTATTTCATAATTTACCTCGCTTATTTACTTAAAATGTGTTAAAGATTTGACACATGATTTGGGGCTGCCGCGTTCCCGGATTTATCGGGTGAAATTTATGTTTGGCAGACATCCTCTGCTACTGTTAAAGTATCTAGCTATCTTAGCAATAGCAGACAGCGCTCCTCCACAATTGTTGAGAAAAATTTATGCCTGCGATCGCACAATCTCCCAATTTACCCATTTTACAAGAAATCAACTCAGGATTACCCAATATTTGCGGCTCCGAAGCAGAAATTAATGCCGCAGCCAATAGCAACGAACCAATCTTTCTACCTACCACAAATCTGCGCCTCGAAAATATTCAAGCCGGATTTGCCTGCGCCCTGCATATGCACCAACCCACAATTCCAGCCGGTGCAAACGGCGAACTGATCTGCAATCTCCAGCAGATGTTTGAAAATCCTAACCAAGGAGACAATCACAACGCCGGAGTATTTGCTTCGTGCTATTCCCGCATGGGAGAATTCATTCCCCAACTAATTGCCGAAGGCTGCAATCCGCGCATTATGCTCGATTATTCGGGCAATCTATTGTGGGGATTGCGCCAAATGGGACGCGATGATGTCCTCAACAATCTCAAGCGGATTACCTGCGAACCTCAATATCAACCTCACGTAGAATGGCTGGGGACAATGTGGAGTCACGCCGTCATTCCCTCAACTCCAATTCCCGACATCAAACTCCAAATCCAAGCATGGCAACATCATTTTGCGGCAATTTTTGGCTTGGATGCCCTGAAGCGGGTTAAAGGTTTTTCACCCCCAGAAATGCACTTTCCCAATCACCCAGATACACTTTACGAATACATCAAAGCTTTGAAAGAATGTGGCTATCGCTGGCTGATGGTGCAGGAACATTCTGTAGAAAATCCCGACGGTTCGGGATTGTCGCAAGACCAAAAATATATTCCCAACCGTTTGCAAGCCCGCAATTCTCGCGGCGAAACAATCAGTATTACTGCTTTGATTAAAACCCAAGGTTCAGATACGAAATTGGTCGGTCAAATGCAGCCTTATTACGAAGCAAAAGGACGCAATAAACAGCAAATTGGCAATGTCACAGTTCCTTCTTTAGTCACTCAGATTGCCGACGGCGAAAATGGCGGCGTGATGATGAATGAATTTCCCAGCGCCTTTGTCAAAGCTTGGCACGAAAACCGCGAACAAGGTGGGGGGAAATCAGGTGTTGTTGGTTTAAACGGCACTGAATATTTGGAGATAATTGAGGCGGCGGGGGTTAATCCTGATGATTATCCGATTTGTCAGGGGATTAACCAGCACAAAATTTGGCAGCTAGTCGATCCAGATAATGCAACGCCGGAAAAAGTCGAAAGTGCGATCGCCCAACTCAAGCAAACAGACCACAATTTTCACATGGATGGTGCTTCTTGGACTAACGATTTGAGTTGGGTGAAAGGCTACGAAAATGTCTTAGAACCGATGAATCTACTCAGCGCCGCATTTCACCAAAAGTACGACTCGCTGGTGCAGCAAGATGCTTCAGTTACCAAGCAGTTTGAATACCAGCAAGCTTTGCTTTACAACTTGCTGTTACAAACAAGCTGTTTCCGCTATTGGGGACAGGGAACTTGGACTGATTACGCCCGCGAACTTTACAACCGCGGTGCTGCTTTAATGAAATAGGAAAAGTTGGTAATTGCGATCGGGCAAATAGCTGCGGATAGGGACACAGCCTTGCTTTTCGTCGTGTCAACTTAAGACTAAAATTATCGTATCTCTTGCTTGTAGCTGAGTAATGACGGGGTTGTCACCTCGTCATTACTCGGCTACAAAATACAAAAACGATCGCGATAGAGATTGAGAGTTAGTTACGCCCCTGTATCCAATGCTTAATGGCTTCGCGCATCGTGTCGCTCAGGCTTTTACCTGCGTGGGTGGCATATTTTTCTAGTTCCGCCTTCTCCACTGGAGTCAGGTAAACTGTGATTGATGCAGTCCGTTTGGTGGTGAGGTTATCAGATTCCGGTTGAGAGTTGACTAAGTAGGATTCTAGGTCAAAGAGTGTTGTTTGGATATATGAAGTGTTCATGGGTTGTTTGATAGTTCGATATTTGGCTTATGTCACCAGTGTGATCTGCTGTTTTAAGTTTGCAAAGTTGTAAGTATTCAACTGGTTGAACGTGCAACGGTTGAACAAGAGTTGAACAAAATTGCGAGGGGATTCTGAAGTGCCAAGACCTAAAAAAAACAAGCCAGCGGGAGCAGCATTTAAAAAATTATTGGAAGAAAAAGGCTTCTCGCAGTATAAGCTGGCGAAAGAAACTGGTTTAGACAAGGGTTTGATTAGTAAGATTGCAACTGGAGAGACTGCCGAACCTAAAGCAACAACGCTTGAAAAAATAGCAGATGTATTAAAAATTGATTTAACTGAATTAATTGAAATATTTACTCAACCTGCGGTGCGATCGCACTCGTCGCTGGCAGCAGAAAATTTATTATTACAACAAGCAGATATGGTAGCAAAATCTGCTTTCGAGACTCCAGAGTTTTTGAGTAGTGATTCTGCGATCGCATCTTCTCCTTCAGAGGATATAGACGCGCTGGTGGAGAAAGTGCGATCGCATTTCAACAAAACGATCCAAGACGAGTGTGCAAACTTATGCACATTTAACCTATTCTATACTCCTATGTTGGGAAATCTTAGCAGGATGTATGTTCAGACTAAACTAAATGAAGCTCCTCAAGGCTTTGGATCGGGAGAGTTTAGTCAGAAACGGCAATTATGGGATGAGGTAGTGCTGAGACATTCAAAGCTGATGGTATTAGGTAAACCGGGTGCAGGTAAAACTACATTACTACAGTACATTGCACTTAATTGTGATGAAATTCAGTTTAAACCCAAGTTAGTACCCGTTTTTATCAGTCTGAAAACTTTGGCTGAAAATGTCAAGCCTCCTGATGAAATTGATATATTAGGATACATTCAAAACAAATACTGCTTTAGTAATGTTTCAGAACAAGAACTGGAAAGTTTACTGAATCACGGCAGACTGTTGTTTTTGGTTGATGGTTTAGATGAAGTTATAGAAGCAAAAATTAGTGTTGTTAATTCATCACTTAATAACTTAGTTTATATTTATAGCAAGAATCGATTTATAGTCAGTTGTCGAAAGGAGTTTCAAGCATATCAATCTAAAAAATTTGCTCATTTTGGTTTTTGCTTAGTAGCCGATTTTGAAAAAACTCAGAGAGACGATTTTATCAAACAATGGTTTGATGAAGTTGCAGTGATTGCACAACCAAAACGCTCGGTCAAAGCAAATGACTTAATTAAAAAGCTGGAGCGGCCAGAAAATCAGCGAATCCTAGAACTGACCGATACGCCTCTGTTACTCCATCTAATTTGTCTGATTTTCCAAGCAAGAGGAGATTTGCCGTCTAAAAGAGTTGAGCTTTACAGAGAAGCAATAGATCTATTACTAGAAAAATGGAATCAATTTAATGAGCGTTTACACATAGATGTAGTTGAATTGAAAAAAGCCTTAAGACGTATAGCAGCTATAACCTTTGAGGCGGGCAAGTCTTCTTTTGAAGAATCGGAAATTTCGCCACTTATTGCGAATTGTCCTCAAACTTTATCCACTACTGAAGTTTTATCTGGTCTTATTGTAAAAAAGGGATGGAGACAATATGCTTTTTCTCATCAAACTTTTCAAGAGTATTTGACTGCCGAGGAATTCGTAAATTATAAACAGCCTTTAAGCCAACTTATCATTCATATTACTGAACCACGCTGGCGAGAAGTGTTTTTGCTAGTGGCTGAGATGTTGATGCCTGCCGATGATCTGTTACGGTTGATCAAAGAATCGATTGATAGGTTAGTAGAAAATCAGATATTTCAGGATTTTCTTCAATGGTTAGATGACAAATCTACTCAGGTTAAAAAAGTTGAAAATGTTCGGTATAAACTAGCAAGTATTCGAGCTGTTTACTTTGACCTGGCTTTAGAACTGAATGATGGCAATTACTTTTATACCGAATACTTTGAAAAGACACTCGCTTACGCTATCGACCCCGCTATTAACGACAACCTCGACTCTGCACTCGACCTCGACTTTAAACTCTACCACGCTTTACGCTTTGAGAATTTCTATAACTCTTTTTGGTATGGTATTCCCTCCTCGTTAAACCTACCCTTAGACCTTCACTTAGCTAATAATCACCTCAACTTTCTTATTCATAGCACCCCAAACCCCGAATTACAGTATAAATTGCAAGAGCTTAAAGACTGTATCCTAGAGCCAGAAGCTGACTTTGAACACCGCCAGGAAAGATGGAAAGCTCACCGTTTCATTTGGATTAAGCAATTAAGAGATATGATGATAAAGTATCGTAATATTGGTCATACCTGGGTGTTTAACAAGGAGCAAATAAAACTACTCAAGCAGTATTATGAAGCTAATAAACTACTTTGGGAATGTCTAGCTATTAGCAATGTCTCCGTAGAAGTCCGATCGCACATCGAAAACAACCTATTTTTACCCCTTGATTCCTCGCTCAGCTAGAAAAAACAGGGGAAAAGATGCTCAAGCTGACGGGGTTGTTACCCCGTCAGAGCCGAGTCTCGATTTCTCCATCCCCCATTACCCAATCTTACATTTCCTGCATCAGCCGCAAATAATTTTGCCGCATCTGCGTCATATTTTCCATCATTCTATTAGCCATATCTTTCTCAACATCGCTCATTTGCTGCCAAAATAAAGCCGATCGCCTCGCCATAATTGCTTCTTCCCATAGCATCTCCAAAAGTTGCGCGGCCATTGGGTTTTCAGCATCGATAATCCCACACAATTGCTCGAAGGCCCGGTTGGCTTCGGTGTGAGTGCTAACATCCTGAACCAGGCTTAGGCATTTTTTGAGTTGTACGATCGGGTTTTCAGAAGAGTAAGCCATAATTTCACAAAGATAAGCGACAAAATTTACACTGATACCTTTGACATTACTAGAGTTGTGACACAGCCGTAGAGTTCCCTACATACCACCGCCAAGGCAAATCAATTCCTTGAGAAATCCCGATCCGCGTAGTTTGCACAAAATTTATTGTACCCTCCTCCACAGCTTGCTGAAATTGCTCGCTCCGGTGTTCCAAGCGCAGCGGTTGGCCTGCACCCAAGGGAAAACCGCTTAAAGTTCGATCGATCTGCAGTACCTTACACAGTTTCCCAGGCCCGGCGGCGAGGCGTGATCGCTTCTTCTCGGGAATTCCAGCGAACCCCTTGGGAACCACATCTACCTGCAAAGCTCGAATCAGCACAGCACTAGCAACTCCCTCTGCATCCGTCACCACGTTAAAACAGTGATACATCCCGTAAATTAGGTAAACGTAGCTCATACCCGGAGGCCCGAACATCACCTCACTGCGAGGAGTGCGCTGCCGGTAAGCGTGACAAGCGGGATCTCCTGGGCCGTAAGCTTCGGTTTCGACAATCATTCCCCGAATTGTCTCGCCGTCAGGAAACTGCCGCATCAGAGTACAGCCCAGCAAATCTGGCGCTACGCTGGTAGATGGCCGCGCCAGCCAAAAAGATTCTACAATCTGAGTATTTGCACTCACTCAACAACAGCAGGTAAATTATGGACGTTAAGTTAGTTTTAGCAGTCTTGACAGCAGTTTTCACCGTTTGCTGTCTGTTCTTTGGTACAAAAAACGGATTCTACGATACTGACAAGTATCACGGTAACGGTTCTGCTCACTAATTTTAGGCGTGCAGTTAGTTGCTTAAAAAAACCGCCGCCTGTTATTCAGACGGCGGTTTTTTTTATGAACCACAGAGGCCACAGAGGACACAGAGAAAGAGAAAAGAGAGAGCAGATATAATGAAAAGAAGTTGAGAAATGATGAGAGAGCAGATTGCTATATTTGCTGCAATTAAGGATGATTTTTGCCATCTGGCATTTGAGCTGACTGCAAGCTAGCATTCTCGAAGTCAGCGCATCCGGGCAGATTTAAACGCATTGTCGCTCCTCGATCCGTTGCTTTCATATTGAAACCAACTACTGCTTTTTCTGGGTTATTCTGTTCTGGAACAGCGGTGACATTAAAATCCATATTTGCTTCTTTTTCATTAGCCTCAAGGTTAAAAGTGATGCCGGCACAGCCTAAATCAGCTCCTGTCAGGTTGGCTCTATTTAAGTTGGCATTTTTGAGGTTGGCATTGGCTAATTTGGCTCCCGACAAATTAGCACCTTCTAGGTTCGCTCCCTGCAAGTTGACTCCTTGCAAGTCTAATCCTTTTAGGTTGGCATTGCTGAAATTGCACTCGGGACACTGTTTTGTTTGCAGCAATTCCTTGACTTGGTTTTTTTGATTTGAAAAAGTTAGATATTTAGCCGCAGTAAATACAACTGCGATCGACAATCCAGCAGTAAATAAATTCTTTAATTTCATAAATATCCGAAAAGCTTCGGGGGCTTTCTATCGCGGTTAATAGATTTCTACAATAGTGCGATCGACCTCTCCAGAATTCCCACGAAAAAATTGCGGGCATCTCTGACAAGCAGTCCGGCGCAATTAAACACCGACAAACTTATACATCCCGCCTCTTTTCCCTCGCCAGTGCTGCTTTGAGCTTCGCACTCGTCCCGTCCGTCTGCTTAACTTTGCTTTGAGCAGTCCACAAACGGAATTTATTGTTACCCGAAGGCGCGCATTGGCATATACCTGCGGACTGAAATAAAAGAAACTTTATTTATATCCCTGGAATGAGTACGTCTTCTCGAAAATTGAGGATAATTAAACAGAAACGCAATACCCTACCTGCGCTGTTGATAAATTCTCAGCAAATACTTTCTTGTCAAAATTGCTTTGAGAAATTAATTTACTCTAAAAACTGTTGGCAGCAGCTCAGGATTCCTCAACCTCGCCAGAACACACCACCTGTAATCCCGACAATTCGGAGCGGCAATGAACACAATCAAATCCGAACCCAAAAGATCGCGCTTCATGGCTCTGCTGCTGACAACGCTGCTGACCTTTCCGTTTTTGAGTGCTTGCGGTTCTAGCCAGGAAAGTTCCGCTCCCCCGCCGACCGTTGACGACACTCGCGCTGGAGGAGTGCAAACTAATCGCGGCCCGAGTCCTTTGCCACAAGCGAAAAAAGGACTGAGCAATGCTCAAAAAGTAGGGATTACTTTAGTAGGAGCAGCAGCCCTTTACTACATCTACAATCAGCACAAAAATAAACAAGAAAAGGGGCCGCAGGGAAAACATTACCTTTCCAAAAACGGTCGCGTTTACTACCGCGATGCCCAGAATCGCGCTCACTGGGTAACGCCCCCGCCTGAAGGAATTAAAGTTCCCGAGTCCGAGGCAGCGCGTTACCGCGAATTCAAGGGGTACAACAACCAAAATACCGGTCGTGACCTTACTAGCTTGCCGGAAGCGACAGCTCCTGTTCCGGCACAGTAGCCTAACCATTTGAGATTTTAGATTACCGGTTGCGTGATTTTTAATTAAATCTGGCATTCCCAATCTAAAACAGCAGTTTTTCACCACCTAAAAAAGAGGAACTTTATCATGGTAGACGGATTTTTGCGGAAGTTAAAAGATGCGATCGTCGGGCCAGACAGCGAGCAAGTCGATCCTGACGGCAATTACGAAGATCCCTCAAATCCCGGACAGTATGGCAACGCGCGTCCGGCCAGCGAAGACCCCTACGGCGACCCCGCCGACTACGGACAGTTCGGCAATGTGAGTCCGGCCAGCGAAGACCCCTACGGTGACCCGGCCGACGACGCCGGTACCGACTACGGACAGTTCGGCAATGTGAG
>JARCMA010000392.1 GCA_030248405.1 Microcoleus sp. MP8IB2.171 | reverse complement strand
TAACCGCCAGCACCAGAACCGAAATTGTTAAAGTCGGTTGGGAAAGTGTTCCCAGCAGCAGTTAAATCGGCAACGCTACCTGAGTTGGTAGTAGTACCAGTATCAGAAGAGGCGATCGTACCTGTAAATACAAAGTCCGCCGTTCCCAGATTGCTAGCAGCAGTACCCAGATTCGCAATCAAGGTAGAACCACCAGCTACGGTACCGTTCGAGTCAAAATACAACACCGTCTCGTTTGACGCATTAGTAAATGCGAAGAAACCAGCAGTTGTAGAATTGCCTACGGCCTTAGCTTGTGCAGCTTCCAAAGAGGCATAACTGCCACCGGTGAAAATCACTAACTCTTTGCCAGTAATGTCAGGAGAAACCCCGCTAACACCGTCAAAGTTAGTCGTCGTCAAATTGCCGAAAGCGCTCGCGCTAAACTCGAATTTGTCCACCCCAACAGTAAAGTCGGAAATTTTATCGCCGCCTTCTTTAGTTGTCCTGTAAACAAACAGATCCGCACCACTGCCACCGCTTATGACATCCAAACCAAGGCCGCCGGTGATGGTATCGTTGCCGTCGCCGCCCTTGAGGCTATCGTTAAAGTTGCTGCCGACAATGTTGTCATCGCCTGCTAAACCATCGAAATTAACTGCAGCCGGATAAGTGCCGAAATCGAAATTGTCAGGGCCAGCAGTACCGACAGGAATATTTAGTGGCGTGCCGGTGAAGACAAAGTTACTGATTTGCAGGCGAATGTCTACTGAGAAACTAGCCACAATTTCAAAGCGCGCCCCAACAGCAAATACCAGTACAGAACGGCCGGTAGTGGCATCTGTAAACTGACAGAAAGTAGGCGCGTCTGAGTTGCCGCCCAAAGCTACAAACCGTGCTTGCAAAGTCGCGATGCTGTTAACAGTGATATCAGCACTGAAGTCGAGCAAATTAGAGCTGCCGATCGAACCAACAGCAGAAGTAGCAGTAATGTCCAGTCGGGTCAAACTAGAAACGCTGAGATTAGCAAAAGCTGCCGTAGAAAGCTCTAAAACATCGTCAGTGACACTAAAGTCAGTAATGAAGTCAGCTTCTACAACTGTTTGAATGTCTTGGCGGGAAGTCCGGTAAATAAAGCGATCCTTTCCAGCACCCCCAATTAGAGTATTGGTTCCTAGGCCGCCTTCGATCTCGTCATCATCATCGCCGCCTTGAATTTTGTCGTTGCCAAAGCCTCCTTTTAGTGTGTTTTTGCCTTTACCACCGTCGATATCGTCATCGTCATCGCCGCCGTCGATATCGTCATCGTCATCGCCGGCTTTAACTTTGTCCTTGCCTTTGCCTGCTTTGATTTTGTTTTTGCCTTTACCGACTTCGATATCATCATCGTCATCGCCGCTGTCGATATCGTTATCGCCATCGCCGGCTTTAATTTTGTCCTTGCCCAAACCGCCGATGATTTTGTTTTTGCCTTTACCGACTTCGATATCATCATCGTCATCGCCGCCGTCGATATCGTCATCGCCATCGCCGGCTTTAATTTTGTCCTTGCCTTTGCCGCCGATGATTTTGTCTTTGCCTGTGCCGGCTGTAATGTCATCGTCACCATCGCTGCCTTCGATGTCGTTATCCAGCGTCGCAGAACCGACAATAACTTGAGGTACTGTAGTGCCACCAAACTTAAAGGAATTTTGCTCGATGTTCAAGCTAAAACGCTGACCGGTGAGAGCGTTTTTGCCGTTGCTAACTTCAAAACCAAAACTAGCCGCACCGAAAAAACCTACTGCCGCTTTGAAACTTAACGAGCCTGCGTTAATGTCTGCTTGAGTGAAGGTAAAACCGACTTGTGTGACAGCAACTCCCTTAAAGAATAGTTGCCCGGTTGTAGCATCGGGCAGCTCGGTTAGCTTGAAGGATGTGCCACCAGGACCTTGCTGGCCATCGACAAACCGCAACAACTCAGAAGTAATAGTTTGCTCGCCGCCGTCGGAACCAGCAGTCAGGCTCTTATTCGCTTCCACTCGCGGGGGGTTAAAAATCGGGTTCGGAGTTGGAGTTGGAGTTGGAGTTGGAGTTGGAGTTGAACCGGTAACTCCTAAAAAGTCGCCAGCATCGATCAGCGTTGCGTTGACATTCAACAATAGCGCCAGCGCGAAGTTATTGACCCGAATTTCGGTATTGCCACCGACTTGTATAAACGTCAAGCTGCTAAAGTTCAAGTCGGCAAACAACAGAAACTTGTCTTTGCCGTCTTCGTAGTCAGTGATGACTGCACTTGCCCCAGAGCTACTGTTACTCATGCCATAAACGTCATCTCCAGCACCGCCTACACAGGTATGGTTGCCAGTACCGCCCATCAGCGTATCGTTGCCGTCGCCGCCCATCAGCGTATCGTTGCCGTCGCCGCCGCCGCTAACGCTGTCGTCGCCCTCGCCGCCGTCGGCCATGTCATTGCCGTCACCAGTCACGAGGGTATCGTCGCCGTCGCCGCCCATCACGCTGTCGTCGCCGTCGCCGCCCGTCACGCTGTCGTCGCCGTCGTCACCCATGCAAACGTCGTTGCCGTCGCCGCCCATCACGGTGTCGTTGCCGATGCCGCCGCTAACGCTGTCGTCGCCGTCGTCACCCATGCAAACGTCACTGCCGTCGCCGCCGATCACGGTGTCGTTATCTTTGCCGCCGTTAACGGTATCGTTGCCGTCGCCGCCCATCACGGTGTCGTTGCCTGTGTCGCCCCTGACGGCATCGTTGCCTTCGCCGCCCTCGCAATCGTCGTTGTCTTTGCCACCGTAGATGCTATCGTTGCCGGCGCCGCCGTCAACGTTATCATCTCCCTGGTTGCCGTGCACCCAGTCGTCGCCGTCATCGCCTTTGCAAACGTCGCTGCCGTCGCCGCCCATCACGGTATCGTTGTCTTTACCGCCGTTAAGGGTGTCGTTGCCTTTGCCGCCCTTAACGTTGTCTTTATCGCGATCGCCTCTTATTTCATCGTCGTCATCGCCGCCCTCACAATCGTCGTCACCTTTACCACCGTAGATTTTATTTTTTTTGCCACGGTTTCCTTTGATTATGTCCTTGCCTTTTTTGCCGTATATCTCCTCGTTAGCGCCCGTGGCAACAATTACGTCATCGTCATCAGTACCGAAGAGAGTTCGGCGGCGATCGATGCTGCTGTCATCGTCATCGTTGTCATCGTCGTCTAAGTCATCGATACCTTCGATCATCGGGCCGCGATCGTCATCATCGTCATCGCCCACACCTGTTGTGGATGCGCCGTTAGACAGATCTGGAAATTGGGCATTAACGCCGTCGGTGTTTTCGGCGAGCGCTTGCTCAATTAACTTGGCTAACTCCTCATCGGAAAGTGTAGGGCTGTTGTTGTCCAAACCCCCGACAGGCTTTTGTGTTTCATCTTGAACTGGAAAAAGTGTTCCCTGTCCTTCTTCTAACAACATTGTTTCTGGTTCCATCGTTGATATTTCCCAAAAAAAGGTAAGCTTCTTAGAATCAATTTATCAGCAAACAGGAGGCTGCAGAAGAAAAATTTTTAACTTCATGCTTTCGCCTGCTAGAGGAGCTGGTCTCCTGATCTTTAACTATTATAGATGCCACTTAAACTGCAAGGTTTTTTTCATTCTGTTGCGAGTTTTATATTCTGCAATTGCGTATCAAAATTAATAGATCCGCAACCTACACTGTAAGTGCTGCGCCGAAGCTCCGAGCATTTAATATGTTCTCGGTAATTTCTACAGTAAGCTGCGCCGAAGGGCTGATGATTGTAGATTTTCTACGTAATTTCTACAGTGAATTAGCTGAATTTTAACTCGCAACTGACAACTCCCAAATAACTACCCAAAACCTGTATTCCCCAAATTTTACCCTTGCTTTTTTTCCGATCTCGGCTGGGTGTATTGAAGTTTTGTAACACTCCCAGCTTTGACAAATCCTTCCCTGACTTAGGATTTGAATCTCTTGACTAAACGACTGCACGCTTCTAATTTTAGTTCCCGATGAGTAATTAGAAATTTAGATAATTCGCCCGGGCAAATATTTGTTCTAATTTTTAGTTGCACAATTTTCTCTCGATTCGAGGAAACCTCGCGAACTGAGAAAAAGTTTTTTTTCGGATCAATACTAAGAGTTCTGCAAAAATTTATCTATCTCAAGACAGATTGTAAAATTTTGCCAAAAAGAGTAGTAAACGCAAGAGTCGTTTTTGGTGACAGTTGCAAGCTCGATCGGCATTTTGAGCGGGAATAACCCACGGCGAGCCTGCGAAACCCAGTTGCTTTGTAGAGGCTTCGCGACCAAATCCAATAATTCTCGGAGAAACCGGCCTGATGAGGCGTAATCCTCTAGATGCCAAAAATGATGGTTGCTTGAGAGTACCGGAATAATTTGATTGCCGTTGTATTGTTGAGAGTTCTTGGCTGCTTAGGTTTATTTTTGCTGCTTAACTTTAACTAGATTAAGAGAGTTAAATTAAAAGTTTTCTATATCATAAAAGCGGTAAATTAGCAATAAGTTATTAGCAATTATCGAGGGTCAACTATCGATTACCGATCGCCACTGAGGTCTTAAGGATGAGGGCGGAGGGCTTACGGATGAGAACCCAGGGCTGACCAATTAATTAATTGACACAAAATCAAGATTACACATGGGGGGTTCGTGGTAGAGGATAAGCGGTAAAGACCGATCGACCGATCGCCAAAAAAAAAAAAATACTCAACTTTCCCTGCGATATTGCCCTGAAACCGGTTGGCGAGAGCAGAAGTAATTTTAATAAGAACTAGAGATCCGCCTGGTAAAGTGCCTCCAATTTTACTTTACTCAGCAATGAGAAACTCAAGTTCGGGACGAATCTAAAGGGGTCTGCGGTAGAGGTGCAAAATGTTAAAGATAGCAAGATTGGAGAAAATTCGGCTTTCACCAAGCCACAGGGCAATCAAAACTAATAAACTGTTATTAAAGTACAAATTTTATAGCCTCAAGGTGTTTGAACAAATATATTTCACCCCAGCGATCGCCCGATCGGGGGAAGCGCATTCAGAAACTTTGATTGGAAGAGTAAAAATTATTTTGCCGATCGCTATTGCTAGCCGCAAAAACGCAGGCAAATTCAGAATTAAGGCGGGAGGGCGCTAAATCGGTGAGCCAAGAATTTCAACTCTCAGTCACCCCTGTTGGGGACGACGAATATCTAGTGAGGACAGAAAGGGTTGCACCCGGTGTACCCTTAGCCGAAGAACAAGTCCGCTGGCCGATCGACGAATGGCTTGCACTGTCTGCTCAACTGATGAACGACCCGCTGGTGGGCTTGCTCCAGGGAAAAGCAGTACAGGGAACCAATTTTGCTGGTCGCGGCCTCTCCCGTTCGGGAAACAACTCAGCGCCGAATTTAGTAGCCCTGGGGCAACAATTATACAGCGGGTTGTTTCAAGGAAACTTGCGCGATAGCTGGACTTGCGCTCAAGGCATCGCCCAGCACCGCCGAGAAGTGCTGCAACTGCGACTCGGACTCAAAGGCCGGCGCTTGCCGCGGCTGCCGTGGGAAGTTCTGCACGCCGGCGATCGCCCTTTGGCAACCGGCACCGATGTCGTGTTTTCTCGCTACCAACCAGGTACAAGTTTGTTCAAACAAACCCGGATACTGCCTAGTAGCGGGCCACTAAAAATTTTAATGGCGATCGCCTCTCCGAGCGATCGAGACAGCTTGCAGCTCAAGCGAGAAGTGCTCCACCTGCAACAAGAACTCCAAAACCGCACCGCTAATCCTCTCAAAAACAGCCCCCATTCCCCGGAAATTCAACTGACTATTCTCGAACAGCCCGATCGAGAACAACTTACCCAAGCCCTAGAACAAGGACACTACCAAGTCCTGCACTACGCAGGCCACAGCAACTTAGGTTCCAGAGGTGGCGAACTCTACCTAGTCAGCAGCCGCACCGGCTTAACCGAAACCCTCAGTGGCGACGACTTAGCTGGATTGCTTGTTAACAACGGTATTCAGATGGCCGTGTTCAACTCCTGTCGCGGCGCCTACGGCGACCCCTCAGACCTCGCGGACGACAGCCCGGAACGGAACTTAACCGAAGCTCTAGTGAAGCGGGGCATTCCGGCAGTGCTAGCAATGGCAGAAAGCATCCCCGACGATGTAGCGCTAACTCTGACGCGGTTGTTTTACCGCAACCTCAATCAAGGCTATCCAGTCGATCTCAGCCTGAGCCGGGCCAGAGCTGGGTTAATTTCTGCCTACGGTTCTCACCAGCTATACTGGGCTTTGCCCATTCTCTACCAGCACCCGGACTTTGACGGCTATTTGACCGGCGCCCCAGCCCACAGTGCGACATCCGGTTCTATGCTGCACATAATCGCGTCGGGAACGCAACCGGCGCTCGTGGGTACAGAATGGAAGGCCCCGTCTTCGGTTTCGGCGATCGCCCAACACCCCCCAATCCCAGCCAATCGATCGCATGAGTCAGACAGTTCTGACGGCGAAGTCTGGGAATACTTTCCCGAGCAATTAAAAGATCGTAGGGATTGGGTTCACCAGAACGATCGACCCGATGCTACTAATTCACCGAACTCACCGACGGCTTCGCAGTCCTCTATTCCTAATTCTGAGTGTTCGGCGCTCCAAGCAACTCGCGCGGCTGCACCGACTCAAAAACCGTTAAAAAAACCGGGGTTGAAAAAATCTGTGGCCCTGATGCTTTGCTTATTGCCCGTTGCTTTGAGTGCTGGCTTTTTTGGGTGGCGGTACTCGCACCAGCGAGGTACGAAACCTGAAGAGTTACTGCCGGCGGTACGGACTCCCCTGTCGCAAAATTACCTGCAACAACGTCACTAAAAGCGATCGCCCACTGCGATGCTGAATTTAGACCCTCTTGACCTGGCTCCAAACTGGGTGGGGTTTTTGCTGACCATTCGCGATCGGGTGCCGCTGGAAAAATGATCAAAAGTATGCTGCTCGATCGCATCTCGGACTTACCTTCATCAAGCCGGTTTTGACCGAAAATAAGCAGCAGCGCAACCCAGCATCAAGGAAGAAACCGGGTTTGTCGTCGAGAAAGTAAGTCCGGGACTGCTTAATATAGTATTCGTCAGTCGATTTGAGATTTTAGACTTCGGCTTAATCCCTGAGTCGAAGGATTTGAGATTTTAAATTTACTCCACAGATAAATCTGGAAACTGGAACAAAACTCTAAAATTTTGATCTCTCCACGACAGGAGTCGGTGGCTTGTATGCGTTTTTGGGCGGGCTGATTCGGCAGCAGGAGCATTCGTCATTCGGCACAAGACAATAAAAGCCAGAGTTGCAACAATTAAGAACGTCCTCACCGTCAGTGCGGTTGGTATATTTCACAATAATTAATTATGGAAGCGGCTGTGGGTTTGACGCGCCCCCCAGTTGGTGCATAAATTTTGAGAGTCTGGCAGTTTACAGGCCACGAGTGGAAACCAATACATTTCCATCGAAACTCCATGTCGGGAACCGCTGCTAATTTGTAGTGCATCAAACATTTAAGCAGTTGTGCATTTAACTCGGTCTTTTTCAATTCCCCTGTGGAAATAACCTCAAATTCTCTGGCTTGGGGCCGGAGGAGGAAGATTTTCCCAAGTTCCCCCTAGACATCTACTGATTCGTGGCGAAGTGTTAAGAGTCGCGAAGCAATCTCGCCCGATCAAAACTATTCCCCTCTTAGTGGCTGCCTGATGTTTCTGCCGCCGCGCCCATTGAGTCTGGTTTTAGCCTAAACCCGTTCAACGAAGAGGTGAAATTTCCTTCAATTTTTACCGGATTGCCTTCCCCAGCAGGGCGTTCTGTGGAAGTTATATGCCCAACACCTTAATAGAAGATTGCTCGTTGGTATTTGGGGTTTTGAGGGGATTTCCCGCCCGAAAAATAGGGTTTATACCTTTTGAGATTTGAGATTTGAGATTTGAGATTGAAGAATTGGGAATGACTTATTCCATAAGGGTTTGGAGCACTGGCCTACAGTTGGATTCTTTTTGTAAACTGGTTTTGCAAGTAGCTGGCAGGGGCATCGAGAACAAGTGCTGCCTCCCCTTGTTGAGGTAAAAGTTAACCCCGGCCGGTAAATGCTTTCGGCAGATTTGCAGCGGCCGCACTCTAGGTATTTCGATTCATGGCTGTCTTGTTTTTACCTTGACCACAGACTTGATCGGGGATTGGTGAATGCAGGGAACAGACTTTACTGTAAAAAAGTAAAGCATTTAATTTGCGACAATAATTCCCCGCGCGATCGCAAGAGAGGCTTACGCAAGCATTTGGGCCGCAAGCAGCAAATTGATCGCCCTTCGAGCATCCTTACTTGCACCCCCGGTCTTGAGGCTGCAGAAATTTATCCAGAATCTTAATATTCAGAATTATTAGTATTGACAGTGAAACAAAGTTAATCTAATGTGTTGTAATTGATATAAGTAAAGTCCAATAAGCGAGGTACGGTCAATGGCAGAAACAGCTACAGCACCCTTAACAGGAAAAGGTCTGCTTCAAAAAATCAAAGGCAGTGATTTGCCACGCAGAGAACTTGCAAAGCTTTGCGGCTACTTCACTGTCAGCAAAAGTGGAGAAACCCGGATTAATCTGGCTGAGTTTTACGATGCAGTGTTAGCTGCTAAGGGCATTGAGCTAGAGAAGTCTAAAGCAGACGGACGCGGGCGAGAAGCGAGTTATCGAGCTAGCGTTCACAAGAATGGCTCGATCGTGATCGGGGCAAATTATACCCAAGAAATGGGATTAAAGCCGGGAGACGAGTTTGAAATTAAGCTCGGATACAAGCACATTCGCTTGATTCAGATCGATGTGGACAGACCGGATGTGGAAGTGGATGATGAAGAGGAGGATACAGAAGAATAGAGGCGATCGCGATGCAGTCAGCCGATAGCAAGGCGACTGGATTTGGCATTCGCTACACGAGTATTTGCGCGCCACCCTTCGATTTAACTGATGAGCTGTCTTGACTATTTCTATTTTCTCTTGTCCCGCAAAGACTACAGTGCCTCTGAACTTCGCAAAAAGGGGCAAGAGAAAGGTTTTGGCAATGAGGAAATATTGGAGGCGATCGCGCAAATTCAAGACCGGGGCTATCAGTCTGACACTCGCTTGGTGGCAAACTCGATCGCCTCTGCTACAGGCAAATATGGGAAGTCTGCAATCAAGCGCAAGTGCCTGCAAAAAGGAATTACCAGCGATTTGTTCGAGCAAGTCTGGGAAGAAGAAATTGCCGAAAATCTGGACTCGGAAGCCGCAAAACTCGCCGAATTAAAAGCCAAAGTGATGCGGAAATACAAGATCGATACTTGGGGTAAAGTAGATCCGAAAACCAAGGGCAAAGTCTTGAATTACCTGCAATACAGGGGCTTTAATGGCTTTGAAATGTGGCGGCAGTGGCAAACAGAAGAAGATGATGAGTAAATTTTATGACCTCACCAATTTGCGCGGTTCCTAGATAGGCAAGCACAACTGGGAGCTTCTCAGTTTTGAATTTACAGGGAGTGCGAGCGCGATGCTCGCTATACGTATATATATAGCGAGCGTCCCGCTCGCACTCCTAGAAAAGATTTTTTACTCTCCGAAAGAGATCCTCCCGCACAACTGTACTGCTGTCCTGGGGGCTAAATTGTGAGTTCTGAGTTTTTGTAAGTGTAGATATATCCTCAGACTTGCATCAAGAAGATTCGTACATCTGCCGGTGTCTGGCTAAAAGCTGGAGATATTTCTCGTTAGTTTTGGCCAGCATCCATTTCTCTTGAAAAATGGCGGCGGATTCTGCTTTCACCGGATCTGATTGTAGGGGCAAAATATCTTTTCGAGCTGCGGTTTGCTCTGCAACAGACTTCAGCTTTTGAGGGTTTTGCTGGTATTTTCGGCCGCTTTTATGGTTGGCGTAGCGACGCGATCGAGTATACCCCATCTGCAAGAACTTGCGGGCCATGTCGGCTCCCACAAAATCTTCCCGATCGAGATACTCTAAAAACAAGGAGTAAATTTTGCTGCTGGATTCCCTGGCAATTTCAGGATTCTTAAATCTCCAGAAAGGCAGAATTTCTCCTTTGTAGGGTTCCACCAACAGCACTCCCTGTTCTCCTTTCCCTACCCGATAGAGCTCCGGGTGCTGTCGAAAGTCGATGTTCTTAAAATCCAAAGAGTAGTCGAACTGCTTCATCGGGCATTTTCTGTTCTATCTGGAACTATAGAAGCCCGGGGTTTACCTTCGTCTGGTTGGGTATAAACCCAGGCCCAAGCAATCAGGACAGCTTGAAAAGGCAGCCTGAACCAATACAATAATGGGTTGTGGGGAATCCCTTCTATGGGTATGCTGTTGACGGCCTGATTGATATTAGCTGGAAACACGGCAATAAACAGGGCAATTAACCCCCACGCCGCCGCCCTGCTGACTGGCGGAACTAACAGCCCAATTCCCCCAAAAATCTCGAAAAAACCGCTGATATAGACCAATGCTTCCGGGTAAGGAAGCTGGGGCGGCATGATTCTGATAAAAGGTGCGGGCACTGCAAAGTGCAGCACGCCTACAATACTGATAGCTACTGCGAGAATAACTCGCCAAATTTCTTTTTGACTTTTCATGGGCAATGGGTAATTAATAATTGTTAACTTGCTGCGAAAACACTTGCAAAAAATCGCTATTGGCGATCGAGATGACAAGAAAACTGAGGCCCAAAAATTCCAGCTTTCCGGGTTTGTCTGCTCT
>JARCMA010000391.1 GCA_030248405.1 Microcoleus sp. MP8IB2.171 | reverse complement strand
GTGTTCGGCGACGGCGTAGGGAGAATAAGCGGGAACTCGCAGCAGAGTTAAGTCTAAATCGCGGGCTACTGCTAAATCGACGTGATTGAATCCGGCCGATCGCAGCGCCAGCAAGCGCACACCATTTTGGGCGATCGCCCGGAGCGTTGGAGCGTCCAAACAGTCGTTAACGAACGCGCAGACGACCGGAAATCCCGCAGCTAACACGCTCGTTTCCAGGTTCAGGCGCGGTTCAAAAAAAACTAAATCGTGTTGGCCGCCGACATTCGCTGCTTCCAGAAATGTGCGATCGTAAGATTTCGTGCTGAATACGGCTACCTTCATGATTTTTGCCTGCAAATTCAGTAATAGTTAGCAATTCTTTCCAGATTAACTCTCTTTCCTTACCAAAACTCCCTTGCCCCAAAAAACAATTTCCCTGAAAAATTTGGGTTTCCCCAACGAAAGCCTCTATAAAACAAGCTAAGTTTTGGCATTAGGAATGAAAATTCAATAACTTAAGCAATTGCTCGTTACCAGGATCTGCCTGGTAATGCAGATTCGGAGGCTCAGCCTCCTTTTATCTCGCAACTTAGGAATGAAAATTTAACAACTTAAGCGATTGCTCGTTACCAGACTCTGCCTGGTAATGCAGATCCGGAGGCTCTGCCTCCTTTGATCTCACAACTTACAGGAGAGAGGACTGTAGGAAGTGCTTAAGTTATTAAGTTTTCGATCCTTACAGTCTGAGGTTGTAGCACCCTACCAATCAATCACCGATTACCAATCTGGCGGCAAATTATAACTTTCAAGAGTTGATGTATCTTTCATCAAATCTTCAGTTTCTCTGTCAATTTTAATTTCACCATCCGCCAAAATTAACGCCCTTTGAGTCGTTTTTCCGATCCAATTCAAATCGTGGGATGCGATTAAAATTACCTCGACCGGCAATTGCGACAAAACTTTAGCCAAACGCCTGCGCCACGAGGGGTCTAGTCCGCTAGTCGGCTCGTCTAAGATTAAAATTGCAGGCTTTAATGCTAAAATTGCTGCCAAGGCTGCTAACCTTCTTTGACCGCCGGAAAGTTCGTGGGCCGAACGGTTGGCAAATTCGACTAAACCGAATTCGTCTAATAAAGCTAAAGCTCGATCGCGCGCCTCCCCAAGCGGCACTCCATAATTGCGCGGCCCGAACATCACATCCTCTAAAATAGTCGGCATAAATAGCTGGTCGTTAGCATCTTGAAAACAAAATCCTATTTGCTTCCGCACTTGCGATAAAGTCGCCTGTTCCAGCTTTGTTCCCTGCACTCTAATCTCGCCGGATTGAGGCATTTTTAAGCCGATTAAGTTTTCGAGCAAGGTGCTTTTCCCAGCCCCTGTCAAACCCATTAAACCTACTCTTTCTCCGGGTTGCAAATTAAAGGAAATTCCCCGCAATACTGGCTTTTGCTGGGGATAGCTGAATACTAAGTTTTGTACTTCGATTGTTGGCGGTGATTTGAGGTTAGTCAATTTTTATTTGCCTCGATTTTAGGATTAAGAGTTTTTAACCGCAGAGGGCGCAGAGAACGCAGAGAGGGGAGGGGATAAGGAAAAAGATAGAGGGATGAATTAATCAATTTCCTATGCCCATAGCCCATAGCCCTATGCCCAATTACCGTAAGAAGCTATTGTTAATCCTGTTGCGGTTAAAATCGCGAGTGTCAGCCACAGTCGCTGTTTTGGTGTTGATTTTGAATCAGAGGGCAAACTTCCTTGATAGCCACGAATCATCATGGCTGCGTGTACTCTTTCTGCGCGATCGAGACTTCGCAAATAAAGCGCTCCGATCATGGAAGCACTGGCGTAGCGCAACCATCCTCCGGTACCGGATAAGCCTCGGAGTTGTGCGGATCTTTTCATGCGGTTGACTTCGGCTAGCAGGATTTCTAGGTATTGTCCTGCTAAAAGAACGATCTCTTGCAAACCTGCTGGTAGGGGCAATCCTTTGAGGGCGATTCCGAAACTGTGGGGCGGCAAAGTTAGCAGAAAACTGTTCATAATTAGCAGGCAAATTAGGGAACGCAGCAACAGAAAACTGGCACGTTCCCAACCTTGCGGCAATACTAACAATGACAGAAAAATTAATTCTGCTCCTAACAGTTGTACTAGGGTTCGCAGCGGTGCTCTCAGCCAAAATGACCAAAAAAGTGCGATCGCCCCATAAATCCCCAGCCACAACCAAGCGCCCATCTTCATAAAACCAATGCCGATTACAATTATTAGAGATAATCGCAATCGAAAAGGTATCGAGAGTTTAAGCATCTTTCGGTTTTACTAATTGAGCAATACCAAAGGCTGCACCGAAGCAGGTGGCCGCTCCCACAACTCCAGCAATGCTAGTACCAATAGGCTGTTCTTCTAATCCTTTCACTGTGTAATCTGCTAAAGGAGTAGGATTTTCGATCGCCACAGCTTCTTTATCTTTAAAACCGTATTTTTCTGCTACAGCCTCTAACCCATCCGGCCAACTTGAAGCGAACAGCGAAAGCACACCGGAAATCAATAAAACTCCGACTACTGGCACTAGCCATTTCTGTAATTGTGGCTGTTCTCCTGGTAATAAATCTGGCCGTACTTTCACCAGATAACTTAAAACTGCGCCTGTAATTAGCCCTTCGCCAATCCCAATTAAAATATGTACGCCTACCATTGCTGGCAATGCGATATTCAGCGCTACTGTACCAGAAATTGCTAGTTCGATCGCCACACAAATAGAAGCAGCAACGACACTGAGGGCGGCGGCGATACCCGCAGCTAGGGGTAAGCGATTTCGGGAACCTCCCAAGAGTTGCTGCAATGGCTGCAACAGCCACCAGCCCACCCAAATGCCAACTAGCCCCATGTTAAAAATATTGGCTCCCAGTGCGGTGATGCCCCCATCGGCAAACAAGACGCTTTGAATGATAAAAACGGTACTCATGGCCAAAGTTGCCGCCCAAGGGCTCCCCAAAACCACGGATGCCAGCGCCCCTCCCAACAAGTGCCCGCTGGTACCGCCGGCTACGGGAAAGTTGATCATCTGGGCTGCAAATATGAAAGCTGTAGTTAAGCCCATGATTGGGGCTTGCCGCGATCCCAGACTGGTGCGGGTTCGACTTAGGGCAACTGCAATTACTGCTGCACTTGCTACGCCGGTGGCAATGGCTACGGGCGGTGACAGAAAACCATCAGGTATGTGCATCGATGTATCCCAAACGAGAGAACTCCCAACCCTTTAGTCAACTATTTTTTACAAAAGTTTACTATCCCCTGTGGGGGGATTGGTGCGGGGCAGCGATGCTCTTCGTTAGCGGGCAATTCGTGGCGGGCGATGGCTTCTCTGACAAGGATGCAGGCAACAAACGGCCATAATTTTCACTCCTGGGCGATCGGAGATTAAATAATTATTAAAAATTAATCAAATTTCATACCTACAGCCCGTACCTGCCAACTTCTTGACAAAACTTATTAATATTTGTTTGCCGATTCAACATCCGTTTTTGGGTGAGCCAAGCAAAAAGATTAAAACAATATAAAGAATTGACTAAAAATTCATAATTGGTTTTATTGTCATTTTTTGAGAATTAATTGCATTAATCTTTTGACCGCAGGAGCAATGAAATTGCCTGAAAGCTAGTCATATAGCAATTAGTGGGTGTTGGAAAAACGAAAAAGCCCGAATTATTGCCACTAAATATAGTTAGCAGTATTTTTGCAGCAGTCGATCGCGCAAACGTGCGATTCCCTACGGGATAGCTACGCTTCACGGCTCAGTCCACACTGCGGGCATTCTCAAGATATTCAAAAAACTAATGCAATTATTGTCAAGTAATTTTCCCAACAACCTACAGGAGGTTTGCCAGCAGTGCAACACTCAACACCAGACTCAACTACCGATTTAATTCCCTCAGAATTTCCCAAACAGTTAGATATCGCTCAAGTTACTATCTACGGACTCAGCTTTTTATCCGCCGGTTTATTCCTGTTTTTACCTTTAGTTAATCTATTGCATCCGAGCCCTTGGCAGCGGTGGATCGGAGCAATTCACGGCATGGGTGCAATGCTGGCATTAGTCGTGATGGTTTATACAGGACATCTCGCATTTCCCTTAATGCGAGGTTCCAGTAAAATCTTGCCGCAAATGCGTACATTAGCCTTTTGGTCAACTCTTTTGAGTTTTTTAGCGATCGCTACCGGCAACTGGGCTTATATGCGTTATCGAGCCGCCGCAGAATTTGGTGGAGCTAGGGCTTGGTTGAAAGAAAACTCACCTTTAGTACAGTACGTTTTGATGGAATATCACGAATTTAGCGTGCTATTTACCTTGCCTTTAACAGTAGCTTGTGCCTGGGTTTTGTGGAGCTACGGCGACTCAATCTTAGAGAAGAAAAATCGCCCGGTTTTAGCAGCTACCTCCGTGGCTTTGGTGGCAATCATGTTTTTTGCAATGGGCGGCATGGTGAGCGGATTAGGTGTTGCTAAAGTTCGCGCTTTGTAGTGAAGTCAGTAGTCAGTAGTCAGTAGTCAGTAGTCAGTAGTCAGTAGTCATTAGTCATGTTTTGCTGTCCCAGAAGAGCGAACGTCTAACGTCATGCTTTGCGAGATATTAAGATCGCGAACGTCCAACGTCATTAGGAAAAAGGAACAAGGAAGTTCGGCAACGGATTCGCTCCACGGATGTAACGGATGTAACGGATATTAGGAGATGAATCGGATGACTAGACAATTATTGCGGCAAAATCCTGCCGATAGTGAACCTTTTTACGGCAAATTCTGGAGCAAATTAAAACGGTTTCCTAGCGGTTTATCAGAAGGATCGGAAACTCCCCCTAACGTTTCCGGCCCTGCAGCCGCGGCATTAATTAGTGCAGCAATTGGCTGTTTCACAATGATGGTGACTCACCACTTGTCAGACACATCCAAAGACATAGAGAAAATTGTTTGGAATCTTGGCACTTGGATTCCGGGAAGCAAGACTGGTGATGAATTGTGGGGAAACATCGGCAGTTATACGGGCAAAGAAACCATGTTGCTTGTGGGTTGGCTGATCAGTTGGCCGATTCTCCACACTCTCTGGAAAAACAAGAATATTAAAAGCCGCACTATCTTTGTGTGGATGATTAGTTTGTTGGTTGCAGCTACAGCTATGTGCTGGCATCCTCTATTTCCCTATTTGCCGTTAACTTAAAGTAATCTGAGGTTTGATTGATGCAAACAAAAAATAAGCCGCTCCCAGCCAGGGAGATGCACAAAATAGTTTGGGCTTGTGTGGGAGTTTTCACTCTGTTTTGCGTGACTTATCCCATCGCGATGTTTCGCGTAGCGCAAAAAGAAAAGTTTCGCGGTATTTACGTCAAGTCTTGGACACCAGAGTTGAAAAATCCTGATGGTACCGCAGCAGATGTTCGGAGTGTTGATAAGCCGGCCCAACCAGCTATTGCGAGTAGCGGTGCACTTCCGGCGGTAGTTGCTGACAGCCAAAAAAAGTTGCCTGAAAAGTCTCCTGATGTTGTGCCTTTTACTAATCAGTCTACTGAAACAGCTATTACCAGTAGCGGTACAGATAAGACTGTGCAAGCTGTACCTGTATCAGCAGGCCAGCCAGAAGCTCAGGCGCTCAATGGGACTAATCAGACAGCGGAAATTACCGATCGCACCCAGCTACAAGAATTAAGTCTCAAATTGTACGATCGCATCGATCGAGATTGGCAAACTAAGCCTACCTTCACACAAAATCTAGTGTATCGCGTGACTGCGAGTCTTGATGGGGCGATCGCAAATTTCGAGCCGCTCAATCAACCAGCCAAAGATTTCACCCAAGAAACTCCCCTACCTTCTTTGCAGAACACTTCCCAAACTCAGAGTAACAGTGCTGCAGTACCCGCAGCCAAGTTTACCGTAGTGTTTGCTCCTAATGGAGTCTTGGAAGTTAACCCCTAACTCAGACAAAAAATTATCCGGTAAGCTGCGCGACGCGCGCCTTGCTTTGAAATTTTTTCTTGAAATCTGGACAAAAGCCAAATACCTAAAGCGGTAAGGTGCGATCGCAAGTACCTTACCGCTTTAGGCATTGAAAAAAAAACACTTTTTGCCAAAATTCCATTCAATCAAAAAACATGATATCCTAAACATTGTCCTTCATTGCATTCTAAATCAAACACAACAAATGAAAGAACTTGACGATAAAAAAACTCAAGAACTGCTAGCCACCATCATGGAATGGGAACTAGCAGGGGTTGTGCGCTACACCCATTATGCACTGATGGTGACAGGCCCAAACCGCATCCCCATCGTGCAATTTTTTAAAACACAAGCAACTGAATCCCTGCTCCACGCGCAACAAGCCGGAGAAATTCTCACAGGTTTAGAAGGGCATCCCACGCAAAAAATTGCTGCTATCGAAGAAACCTACAAACACTCGGTAAAAGATTTGTTGGAAGAAAGTCTGAATCACGAAAAAAAAGCCCTTAAAAAGTATAAATCTTTACTTGAAGTAGTGACTGATTGCAGCGTTTATCTGGAAGAATACGCCCGCACTTTAATCGGTCAAGAAGAACTGCATCAAGTAGAACTGAAAAAAATGCTGAGGGATTTTAGTTAAGGGAAGTAATAGCCCGCCGTCCTTAGTTATTGATCGAAGTGTTTTGTAGTAAGGACTTTAGTTTTTATCAACTAAAAGTCTCGCAAGAGAGGACTGAAGTCCTTGCTACAAATTTTATGGAGGAAGGAAGTCCTCATTACGAACTTTATGGAACTAACTTTTAGCGAAGCTGTACCGACTTTTGTAATTACCCTGCGCGAAGGCGTGGAAGCAGCCTTAGTAGTGGGAATTGTTCTCGCTTGTTTGAAAAAAGCCGAGCAAAGTCACCTCAATTCCTGGGTTTATGCAGGTGTCGCAGCCGGAATTGCTGCTAGCGCTTTTGTCGGTGTTTTATTCAATGGGTTACTCGCGGCCCTATCAACATCTAATCAGCCTTACGCACCGGTAATCAAACAGCTATTAGAAGGCGTGTTGGGACTTGTGGCGATCGCCATGCTAAGCTGGATGCTAATTTGGATGACTCAGCAAGCGCGGTTTCTCAAAACTGAAGTTGAAGGAGCAATTACAGCAGCTTTGAGAGAAAATACTCAGGCCGGCTGGGGCGTATTTGGCTTAATTTTTATTGCGGTACTGCGCGAAGGTTTTGAAACAGTTTTGTTTGTCAGCGCTCAATTTCAACAGGGTTTGAGTCCCGCTTTAGGCGCTTTGGGCGGTTTGACTGGGGCGACAATCATTGGGGCGCTGCTGTTCAAGTGGGGTGTCAAGATTGATATCCGCCTGTTTTTCAAGTTTATGGGGATTTTGTTGCTGTTAATTGTCGCGGGTTTGGCGGTATCTGCACTCAAGCATTTTGACCAAGCTGCTGCTATTTTGTCGCAGATGGATAGCAAGTATGCAGCGATTTGTGTTTTTTACGATCGCACAGCATCACTTCACTCTTGTATTTTAGGCCCGATGGTGTGGAATGCAGCAGGAGTTTTGCCCGATCGGCAATTTCCCGGAGTTATTCTCAAAGCACTGTTTGGATACAGAGATCGACTTTATCTCGTCCAAGCAGCCGCTTACACAATATTCTTAGCCACCATCGGCGGTCTTTATTTCCAAAAATTAGGCTCTAAGGCGACTGTTCCCAACAAAAATACTCAGCCAGAAGGATCGCAAACTCGCCCTCAGTAGGTATGCAAGCGGTTTTTATCGGTTGTTTTGCTGATTCCAGGCCGAGAAAAAAATTAGCCCAACAGGCAAAAAATTGACCAAAAATTTTCAGGTTGCGGGATTGATTATTTGGGTGCATCTCACTTTGGCAAATACATCAAATTGAAAGTTGACCGTTGAGGTAAGCACAGCGAAGAGAAAGGATAGATGGAACGCTCTCAATATTCCATTGCGCTCCTGATATTTTCACCCTGAGTCCAATTCGTTTAATAATTGATTCAACTGTTCCAGAACCTATCGAACTTATG
>JARCMA010000390.1 GCA_030248405.1 Microcoleus sp. MP8IB2.171 | reverse complement strand
GGATGTTACAGCAAGCGCGATCGCCGAAGGTGTAGAACTCTCATTGAATCAAGACAACCGTTTCAAATCGGAACCCGACGACAAAAGCCCGCAAATCGAACAAATTCATTTGCTCGGTTTTGCCGGTACCGAAAGTGCGATCGCCCGCGCCCGCCAAATCACTGCCGGAGTCATTTTAGCACGGGAATTAGTCGCAGCGCCGGCAAATTTTGTCACCCCGATTACCATGGCAGAAACTGCTCAAAGTCTGGCTGCCGAATGCGGTTTAGAATTAGAAATATTGGAGCGGGAAGACTGTGAAAAATTAGGAATGGGAGCCTTTCTCGGCGTAGCCCTAGCATCTGATTTACCACCGAAATTCATCCACTTAACTTACAAACCCGAAGGAAAACCACGCCGCAAAATAGCAATTGTGGGCAAAGGATTGACCTTTGATTCTGGGGGTTTGAACATCAAAGGTGCGGGCAGTGGCATTGAAATGATGAAAGTAGATATGGGCGGCGCTGCGGCTACTTTGGGAGCGGCAAAGGCGATCGGACACATCAAACCCGATGTGGAAGTTCACTTTATCAGCGCCGTCACTGAAAACATGATTAGCGGCCGCGCCATGCGCCCTGGAGACATCCTCACAGCTTCCAACGGCAAAACAATTGAAGTCAACAATACCGACGCAGAAGGGCGTTTAACCCTGGCTGACGCTTTGGTATTTGCTGATAAATTGGGACTTGATGCAATTGTCGATTTAGCAACTCTGACAGGCGCTTGCGTAATTGCTTTAGGCGAAGATATCGCTGGTTTGTGGAGTCCTCAAGATAGCGTCGCCGCCGAAATAGTCGCCGCCTCAGAATTGGCAGGCGAAAAGTTTTGGCGAATGCCGATGGAAGAGAAGTATTTTGAGGGCTTAAAAGCATTGCACGCTGACATGAAAAACACAGGCCCCCGTCCCGGTGGTTCGATTACAGCGGCGCTATTTTTGAAGCAGTTTGTAAAGGATACTGCATGGGCGCATTTAGATATTGCCGGCCCGGTTTGGACTGACAAAGAAAATGGCTACAATGGCCCTGGGGCTACCGGTTTTGGAGTTCGGACTTTGGTGCATTGGGCGCTGGGCGGTGCTTAATTGTGGATTTCCAGCGCAAAAATTGAGATTTTCTCTGCCTTAAAAGTCTGCTAGTCCATCTGTGAGCCAGGGGTTTTTAACCCCTGGCTCACAGCTTAAGTAATCTAAAAGAAAATTTAATAGTGATCATTAACAATTTAAATGTTTCTGAATCAATAGCTAGGCGAATCTATGTATTCCGTCACAGGGAGCAACTTAAGCGTTGCTAGCCGTGAGGCTCACCATTGCTCATACTTGCCGAAAGCTTTGCTCCCAGGGCCCAACCTCGACAGTTTTGACATTTCCTGAAAAAATAGCTGTTTCATAAAAAATGAAAAAAGTATATAATTATGTAAATATTTCACTAGCCGAAATCAAATAATTAGATTTGATCGGATTTGCATTGGTACAGATAATTTTTTTCTTGAACTTTATGCAAGAACAATTAACAATTTTTTTTTCCACACTTGCTGTATCTTCTACACTCGCCTGCAACGTGGTGCCGGGGTTGCGATTGTACGCTGTTTTTGACTCGCTGACGGCACTGGCTTATTGCTCGATCGCCCTATCTTTAGTTTATTTTACCCGCCAAGGTTCTCACCGCAAGATTTTCCGGCTGTTTGCCGTTGTTTTTTTTGCCTGGGGCGCGGCTAAATTGACGGAAGTTTGGACGCTTTGGCATTCCATATATTGGCTGTCGGTAACTCTCAAAGCTGCAAGTGCTTTGATTTCTTGGCTTTTAGCCGCAACCGCCCTCGCCCTGATGCCGAAAGCACTTGCCGAGTCTGGTTTAAATCAAAAAGAAAATCTTCAACAACTGCCGTTAAAACAGGTAGAACAAAATCAGCACCAGCATGATATCGAGAAAGGAGAATTGGCAAAACAAGCGCTCAATTTTTATCCTTCGGATACTATTGTTGATCGCACTTTAGCTCTCAATTCGCTTAACGAACAGTTAGAAAAAGAAATTGCCGATCGCCACCGAGTTGAGGAAAAGTTGCAACTGACTCAATTTGCGATCGACCGATCGGCAGATGCGATATTCTGGATCGGGCCCGACGGTAAATTTTTGTACGTCAACGACGCTGCTTGCTCTTCGTTGGGATATTCTGCTGCAGAATTGCTCGACCTAACTATACACGACATCAATCCCGATTTTCCCGAAACTGCTTGGAGTTTGCACTGGAAAGTCTTAAAACGCTGCGGTTCGGTTAATATTGAAGTTCACCACCTCACTAAGTACGGTCGCATTTTTCCGGTAGAAATTACGATCGACCATTTGGAATTTAACGGCAAAGAATATCAGTGCGCGTTTGCTCGTGACATTAGTGAACGCAAGCGGATTGAGGCAGCTTTGCGGGAAAGGGAACAAGAATTTAGGTCATTAGTTTCTAACATTCCCGGTGCGGTTTACCGGTGCAGTGCTGCTGGGCGATCGAGCCTAACTTTTATCAGCAGTGGCATAGAAGCTATTTCCGGCTATCCTGCAGCTAACTTTATGCAAAAACCGGTGCAGGCTTTTCCGAGTATAGTTCATCCCCAGGACGCTGAGCATATCGAGACAATTATCGATCGGGCTATTAAGACAAAACAACCTTACGCGATCGAATATCGCCTGATTCACTGCGACGGAAATGTGCGGTGGGTTGCAGAAAAAGGTCAACCCCTTTTCAACACAGCAGGTGAAGTTTTATCCCTCAACGGCGCCATTTTTGACATGACAGAGCGCAAAGCAGCGGATGATGCTTTGCGGCTCTCCGAGGCGATCGCCAACAACAGAGCCCAGCAGCTAGAAATCGCTCTCAAAGAACTCCGAGAAACTCAAGCTCACCTAATTCATACCGAAAAAATGTCAAGTCTCGGTCAAATGGTAGCTGGAGTAGCTCACGAAATTAATAACCCTGTCAGTTTTATCTACGGCAATATTTCCTACGCCAGCCAATATATCAGAGACTTGTTGCAGCTTGTGGAACTTTACCAAAAACACTATCCTCAGCCCGTGGTAGAAGTTCAAGAATGTATTGACAATATCGATTTAGAATTTTTGACAGAAGATTTACTAAAAATATTATCTTCGATGAAAATGGGAGCCGATCGGATTCGCGAAATAGTTCTGAGTTTGCGAAATTTCTCGCGTTTAGACGACTCAGTAAAAAAACATACTAACCTTCACGAAGGCATAGATAATACCCTCTTAATATTGCACAACAAACTCCGAGCCAGAGGCGACTATCCCGAAATAAAAATAATCAAAGATTATGGTAAAATCCCTTTAATTGAATGTTATGCAGGTCAGCTAAATCAGGTATTTATGAACCTGCTTAGCAACAGTATTGACGCCTTGGAAGATGCTTGCAACCAAAAAAGGCGATCCTCTCCGAGGGCTTCGCTAACAGCAGCCGACGGCGACGATTGGAAACCAACTATTAGCATTCGCACAGAAGCCCTGAACGAAAATAGTATTTGTATCCGCATTGCCGATAATGCGATCGGCATGACAGAAGACGTTCGCAGCCAATTGTTTGACCCGTTTTTCACGACCAAACCGATGGGAAAAGGCACTGGTTTGGGGTTAGCCATCAGTTACCGAATTGTCGCGGAAAAACACGCCGGAGCCTTGAGCTGCCGTTCCACCGTAGGAGAAGGTACGGAATTTGCGATCGAGATTCCTTTATAAATTAGTGCGACGGAAGTATCAAGACTCTGGGAGAAGTTATCGATAACTATAAAATGTCAAGTGGGCTGTAAAATAATTTCAATTTTCAAGAAAAGTCCCAAAATTGGCTATAAATTACCAAGGTAATAATCAACATGGCAGTGAAATCGTAAATTCTGTACCTCGACCTAAAGTTGAGTTGACTTCTAGCATACCAGAGTGTTTCTCAACTACAATCTGCCGTGCGATCGCCAATCCCAATCCCGTGCCTTTCCCTACTTCCTTGGTAGTAAATAACTCATCAAAAATCTTCTCTTGCACGGCTTCACTCATGCCCACACCGTTATCTTTGATGCAAATTATCGCTTGTTTTTTGTCTAGATAAATGTCGGTTTTAATGGTAATCTCATTGACGATTTCTGCATAATGTCGTCCTTGATTTGATTCATCCAAAGCATCGATCGCATTACCTAACAAATTCATAAATACTTGATTCAACTGTCCGGCATAACACTCCACTTGTGGCAAATTCCCATATTCCCTAATCACTTTGATTTCTGGACGAGTTTCGTTAGCCTTGAGGCGATGTTTCAGGATCATAATGGTGCTATCGATGCCATCGTGGATATTGCAAGCTATGGGATAGTTAGTATCGGCACGGGAGAATGTCCGTAGACTGGTACTAATATCCCGAATCCGCTTCACGCCTTCCCGCATCGAACCTACTAATTTTGGTAAATCTTCCCGGATGTATTCCAGATCGATGTTCTCGATTTCCTCTTGAATCTCTGGATCGAGTTGGGGATATTTTTCTTGATACAAATCGAGCAATCCAAACAAATCTTTGATATAATCTAAGGCGGGTTGAATATTACCAACCAGAAAACCAACTGGATTATTAATTTCGTGAGCAACCCCAGCCACTAAGTTTCCCAATGCTGACATCTTTTCGCTTTGAACTATTTTTATTTGTGCCTGTTTGAGAGCGGTAAACGCTTGTTGAGATTCTTGATACAAACGGGCATTTTCTAAGGAAATAGCAGCTTGAGAAGCCAGCAAATTTAGCACTTCAATGCGATCGCTCGTAAACGCCCCTACCGTCAGGTTATTTTCCAGGTATAAAACTCCTATCAACTGCCCTTGATTAAGAATTGGAATACAAAGAACACTGATCGGCTGGTGCTGTTCAATATAGCGATCGCTTGCAAGCTGGAAACTTACCCTAGCATCAACTATTACCAAAGGTTTCAAACTACGCTTGACAGTGTTAACCAAACTAATCGCTACATCCTGACTTGATTCTAGCGGTATTGATGGTAAGAGCTCAGGTTCATGTCCCTCTTCTAAAAGAGCCGCTACCTGTAAATACTGTTTTTGTTTGAGCAATAAGACACACTTAGTTGCCCCAGCATTCGCGATCGCTATTTTTAAAAGAGTAGTCAGGAGTTTATCTAGTTCAATCTCCCCAGAAAGGGTTTGAGAGGCTTTGATCAGAGTAGGCAAATCTAGAAATTCAGAGTTGCTGCTAGAAGAGTGAGTAGAAGTAATCGTTCCCCGGGCGATCGTTTCCTTAAAGGAAGTAAAGGATTGAGGTTGCTGAAGGATAATACCGAGTAGGCGAGGATAACGTTTTTCCAAATCGTCTATTTTGGCTTTAGCTCCCCATCGGGCATAACAATAATACGCTTCAATCATGTAGGCTTGAGCTACTTTTTCTTTGCCCCATTCCAGGTAGAATTTCGCTGCTAGTTCGTTGGCGAGGGCTTCTTCTTGGATAAAATCACTTTTGCTGGCGGATGCGATCGCGCGATCGTACAGTTCAATTGTAGCTAATTTATCTCCAGAAACACGCGCCATTTCTGCTGAAACCAGTTCATAGGCAGGGCTAAAATTATCCGGGCAGTTTTGCACCCAAACCGCTAATTGCTGTTGATAGGCTACCAATCTTTGCCACAACTCAGATTGTTTTATATTTAAAGTTTGATGATAACTCTGACACAACAACAGAGCATAGATGAAGCGATGTCTGGCATAAGGAAGTAAGCCCTGGGGAGCAACATTGACAATCTCATCTTCAGCTTTCTGGGCATATTCTAAAGCTTCATTGGGGCGATCGTAGAGATAAAGAATTTGGCTTTTGAGAATATGATAAATACAGATAACTTGCCAGTTTTTATGGCTTCGGCAGCGCTCCAGATACTCAGCTTCTCTAATTTCCGACCAAGTTATCGTTCCTCTCAAGCTCGATACAAGCATTTGACCACCAGTCAGTAGATCGATAGCCCATTGATTTTTTTGAGTTTTACTAAAAGCCAGAGAGTGATTAATTTCTGCCTCTAGTTGCTTCAGTTCTACTCCTTGATAAAAATGACAATACATATGGTGTCCAAAAGCATAGGCAGCATATTGTAAATTACTTGATTCCAAACCAATTTGATAGGAGTTTTGGTAATCTTGGCTGGCTACCTTGAGAGGATGAGACCAATGGCGGAGAGAACTACCAATCATTAAATAGGCTACACTTTCGGCTGAACAATTATTAAATTTTGGCATTAATTGCAGCGTTAAATCGATTAACTCACCTGTGTCTTGATAGTTATTTAAAGCATAACCACGTAAGCCACCGTAGGCTGGGTAAATATAGCCCACTTCAGGAGTATTACCATATTGCAAACACAGATTAACAGCCTTGGCACAAATGACTGACCACAGACGCTGGTGCGATCGATAGGTGGGGGGACCCATAGCAATAGCTAACTTTGTCGCCATTTTTTTCTCAGGATCGGTCATCATCGGTAAATCACTGAGAGAAGCGATCGCTCGGCTTTCTAAGATGGCTTGAGCGGTGGCAATTTCGCGATCGCGCACCAACTCAAAATCATCATCAGTAAGATCAATTCCCAACAAAGATAAAGCCTGAATTCCCGCAGCAATAGCTTCTGGATATTCAGCCAGTAGGGTGTATTGAATAATTGCCAAGTTGTAAATTTCCGCCTTGTCTAGGGGTGTCTTTGCCTGTTCCAGAGTGCGAACACTCCAGATTTTGGACTCTTCAACATTGCCCTTCAAATACTCAACTTCAACCCGTTCTTTGTGGAGCGCAAAGCATAAGTCATATTGAGTATTCCAACTGTCTTCTGCCAATAATTCCATGCCAGTAGTCATATACTCGCAGGCAGCAGCATAGGCGGTGGAAGTTTTAGCTTTTCGTCCGACCACTAAGTTTAATTTGCTCAATTTTTCCTTTTCTTGTGTATCGTTTAATAAGTACCGACCACGATTTAGTTGGTTGACAATATCGAATATAATTTCCTCACGATCTGCCAAAACAGTATTTTTCGAAAGTAGTTGACCGATCTGTAGATGTGTGGCTTGCTTGCGCTCGTCGGGAATCAACAAATAGGCAGCTTGCTGGACGCGATCGTGTAAAAATCGATAAGTTGGATTAGCTGAAGCCTTGAAAACTTCATTACTATCCGATTCCGTAAAGAACTTATAGATTTTGGTCGTGGGAATCACCAAACCTTCCTGCAATGCTTTCCATAAAGCCGTAGCCGTCATTCCAGCAGATTTCTCACTGATAATTACTAACGTATTCAAATCAAACTGCGAGCCAATACAAGCAGCTAATTTGAGAACATCCTGAGTTTCTCTGGGCAACTTCTGCAATTGCAAAGCCATGAATTCAACGACATCATCAGTGATAGCTAAGGCTTGGACTAGAGCAATATCACACTGCCAATGTTGAATCTCCCAATCAAAGCTAATGAGCTGGTCATCATGTAATGCTTTAAGAAACTGGGTAGCAAAGAAGGGATTACCCTTAGTTTTTTGATACACTAATTCTGTCAAAGGTTGGGCAAGGAATGATTCGCAATTCAGCGTATCCGCCACCAACAAATTCATATCGGGTTCGCTTAACGGTTGCAAAGTAATCGTATTCACTGTTGCCCCACTTTTAACTATTTCATCCACTGTTAATATAAATGGATGCACAGGTGAAACTTCATTATCTCGATATGCCCCCAATACTAATAAATATCCTGTATCCATCATCAATAATTGTAGCATATTCAGGGAGGCTGAATCCGCCCATTGCAAGTCATCCAAAAACATCACTAAAGGATGTTCTTGGCTCGTGAAAACTTGCACAAATTTTTGCATTAGCAGATTAAAGCGATTTTGGGCGGCACTTCCTGACAATTCTGTTGCAGGAAGTTGAGCGCCAATTATATAGTCATTTCAAATAAGTATGAGACACTAGACTGCACAATAAGCACGAATAACTTCATCAAGAGATGTGCCAGGAGACGCATACATTTTAGCTCT
>JARCMA010000389.1 GCA_030248405.1 Microcoleus sp. MP8IB2.171 | reverse complement strand
GCACGGCAATGCTTCAAATGTGGGAGCAAATGTCGAACACGCTTATCGATTTCATCGATTAGGTTTGTCGGTATTTGTGATGGATTATCGTGGTTATGGAAAAAGCCAGGGTGATTTTCCGACTGAATCTCAGGTTTATGAGGATGCTCAACTTGCTTGGGATTATTTGGTGAAACAGCGGGGAATCAACCCGAATCAAATTTATATCTACGGTCATTCTTTGGGAGGGGCAATTGCGATCGATCTAGCCGTGCGTCACCCGGAAGTGGCCGGGTTAATTGTAGAAGGCTCTTTTACTTCGACGCGGGCGATGGTGGAGTTCCAAAAAGGCTTGTTTTGGATGTTTCCGATCGATTTTTTGCTGACACAGCGGTTTGATTCTCTTTCAAAAGTCGATCGCCTGCAAATGCCTGTGCTGTTTATTCACGGGACTGCTGACAATGTAGTTCCAGTCGAAATGAGCAAAAAAATGTTTGAGGCAGCACCTGAACCCAAACAGTTGTACATAGTTCCTGATGGAGGTCACACTAATGTGGCACATATCGGGGGCGCAGAATATCTGCAAATACTGAGCCAATTTTTAGGTTCTTCAAAGTAGATAAAAGCTATTGGCGGTAACAGGTTAAGTTTGATATCTGTACCGCCTACTCGCACTTCTAACAGTACATATCTAAAGCGGAGCAGTTATCCCGATGATACTGCTTAGTAGAACCTTAATACATTCAGCCACCAGTCATTCAAGGCATAGCAGTAATTACAGTAATTGTTCGTGCTGATCGCTGGTTCTTTCTTAACTTCGCAGCCTCGCCGAGAGGTTTTTCTGTTCGGCATCCGGGCTCCACAGAGATTCGCATCGGTGAGATTAGCTTTGTTCAATCTCGCATCCCTCAAGTCTGCCGATCTAAGGTCGGCACCGGTGAGATTTGCACCGCTTAAATCGGCTTCTTGGAGGTCAGCACCGGTGAGATTTGCACCACTTAAATCGGCATTTCTCAGGTCGGTTCTATTTAGTTTGGCGGCGCTCAAATTACTGCATTTTAAGTTAGCCAACTGGAGGGATGCGCCTCGAAGAAAACTCTCGCTGAGGTTAGCATTTTCTAAGTTAGCTCCCCTGATATCGGCCCTGCTCATGTCGGCTTTGCTGAGGTCGGCGTCGGCCAAAAAGGCGTTTCTCATGTTGGCGTTGTTTAAATTAGCTTCCATTAAATCAGCCGCAGTCAAGTCGGCATCAACTAAGTCGGCCCTGCTGAGAGTCGCGCGGCTCAAGGAAGCGCCAAACAAATCTGCACGGCTCAAGGAAGCGCCAAATAAGTCGCATCCGGGACATCCTCTGGTTTCTAGCAGCCGCTTGACTAGAGACAGATTTTGAGCAGGTAAGGGAAGTGCGGCGCAAAATGGGAGTAGCATTATCGCTGCCGTCAGAATTTTCAGTTTGATTTTGGTCATAGTCTGGGTAAGTCCTGTAACTGCCTTTCATCAACGATTTGTCTGCTGGACTTACGCGCGGGGGACCAAAAACCCGGTTTCCTCGTTAATTCCTCGCTGTCACACCCAATATTCTAAGCAGAAACAGAGTTGTTTGCGTAAGTCCTAGTCTAGTGGATGGACGTGAATCGACGGTGTAAGGTTCGATCGCGCTCACGGATATTACTTACCCCTTTGGGATGAGCGCCCACTTCCAGGCTCCCTTCCAGCTTCCAACGGCCCGAAGCCGGCTCTGAATGCCAGGGATTCTGGAGCTTGTGACGGCCCAGGCAAGTGGCTGACTCCGACAGCGAATAAGTATTTGTACTCAGTGCAGTTGGATTGTGCTGCGTAGGGCGTCAGTTCTCCGTACAGGCGATCGGTAAATAAGCCAATTGGCTTAGACTCTTAAGACATATTGCTGATGCGCTGCCTTCTATAAATAAGATAGCATTTTTGTGTGATCCCCGAAATAATACCGAGCCAGCAAGTATAAAAAAATACCAAATGTCTCGGCGGGTGGGAAAATAGGGTACAGCTAATACTTTCAGACGAGGAAAATAGATGTCGAATAGCATAGATCAACTTGCAAAAGGTGGCAGGGGGATCAAACTCATGTGGCAGATTGCAGACGAGATCAGTTACACCCGGACTCTCGACAATCGAAACTGTTTGTCGCTGAGCAAAACTTACGAAGTAGAAGGTCGCAATCGATCCCAAAATATAAAAAAAGCTAGCGTTTTAGATGGGTTAATGAATTTATTAAACACCTGGGATTGGCAGACTGAAACACAGCAGCAACAAGAGCTGAATGAAACTTGTGTTCAACACATTAGCCTGCAAGTCAACACAGATGTCAATGCTTTAACTCAAGTTTTGTTGTGGTTTGAGCAGTTGAAAGATTTATCGTTCCCCAATGAAGTTTGGTGGAAGTTTCAGTTGGCGTTGGCTGAAGGTTTCACTAATGCAGTTCGCCACGCTCACAAAAATCTGCCAGTAGAAACTCCTGTTCAACTGGAAATTACGGTGTTTAATGGACGGTTGGAACTCAAAGTTTGGGATTGTGGTCCGTGTTTTGATTTTCATGCTAAGCTGAAGGAAATTCTGGCAGCAGATAGAAAAGGCGGCTTCGATTTAGAGGTTTTGAACGATGCTTGCTTGATGCCTCCTAGCAGACATAAAACTTTGGAACCGTCTCTATTTCTAATTGCTGGGTAGCTTTGGAGTGAGGGACAATTAACAGACTGGCACGGTGAAAAATGTGTTATGCTAAAAACGGTGTTAGGGGAAAGTTACGGGTTTTGTCTCCGCGTGGGTGAGGGGTTTTGAATACTGCCAACCTGCTGCGGCTTGGGTTAAGAGCTATGGTGTTGGGTGACTCTATAGCAGTTAAATAGAAACGGGTGGATCTGTAGAATTAAATATTAAAAATTCAAACAGAACTAAGGCAAGCGTGTCACAATTAGTAAGGCGCTCTACTATCCGAAACCCTTGATAATCCTTTCATAATCAAAGTAGTAGATCGCCCTACAAGTCGGGAGCATCTCATATTTGTAAAAACACTTCTTCTGGCTTCTTCCTTCTTCCTCTTTCCTCGCAGCAAGAGAGCCTCAAAACTCCTGCCTCAAAACTCCAATTTCTAGCTTGCCTGCTTTCATTGAGATGCTCCCTAAAAGTCGATGGTGGTGTGCCAGTTGCAAAAATCCTATGAAAATAAAAACTTAAAAATTATTCACACTAATATTTTATTTTTTAATTTATCATAGTATCTGGTCGCTCACCAATTACTAATGATTTCCAAAGAAACTTTATTTGTTCTGTCTCTATTTCCCTACTTGGGATTTCTCTGGTTTTTGACTCGATCTGGAAAAACACCCCGTTTAGCTCTGATGGGATTTTACGGCACTCTCGTTTTTGTAGCGGTGACGATTCCCGCCGCAATTTACGCAAAAGTTGCCTACAACGAGTCACTAGCAAATGTCGATTGGCTGCACGGTTCTGCGGAAGTATTCTTAACAATTGCCAATATTTTATTAGTTTTAGGCTTTAGAGAAGCGGTGATTAAAGCCAAAGAATCCTCACAAGAATAAACTTGAGAGGGTAGTCGGGATTAATGCGAAACTTTCATGTGACTAGCGTCGGTTTAATTGGGCGAGATAATTGAGATACTGGTGAAGGCGATCGGTGTTAGTGTCAAGTAAGCGACTGGCCCAAGAATGTACATTAAGTTGCGATCGCATTTCTCGAAATACCGCAGCATCCCCGCGATTGTTGAGAGGAAAAACCCAAGCATCAAATCCAGCCGACTTGAGACGGCTAACAGTGCCCTCGCCATCTTGCACCCACAATTGAGGGTTAATGCGAAGGGGTTGACAGGAATATTCACCGACAACAATTCCTCCCACAGAAACGCTAGCATCTTCTCCCCGATTGGAAAGTTCTTGTAAAATAGCTTTGAGGGAATTGAGTTTTTTCCCGTCTTGTACTTGCTGCGGTGTCAGCTTGACAATCACCATTTCTAAAACTTCCACAGGTTTTGTCGATCGTACAATGTTGACTGGTTCCGCCGGCCAAGGGTTTTTTATTTCCGGTTCCACGATCTCGGTTTCCTCTGCAACCTCTACTGTTTCTACTGGCTTTGCAGTGTCTACAATTATCTGAATTTCCTCGCCATCTTTCTCGATTTTTCCACTAATCTGTAAAACAGCATTCTCTATAATATACGGTTTCACTTGTTCGTAAGCTTTGGGAAACACAACAGCTTTTATTTGATGTGTCAAATCTTCTAATTGCAAAATTGCCATCGCATCGCCTTTTTTGGTCACTACAAGTTTGATAGCGCTGAGCATGACAATAACTGATACTTTCCCCTTTTTATCTGCTAACTGTTCGAGAGTCACAACATCTGGGTCTTGGTTTGCTTGAAGGAGAAACTTTAGAGGATGTTCTGATACATAAAAGCCGAGTAATTCTTTTTCTAAACGCAATTTCTCCTGTGTATCAAATTTTTTTACAGGTTTAGATTTTGGCGCAGACTCATAGGTATTGGCAGACTTGCCAAAGCTATTCGTACCTAATAAGTCAAAGAGATTACCTTGGCCGCTTTCTCTATCTTTCTTGCGGTCTTGCGCCCATTTCATCACCCCTTCGAGGTCGTTTGCTAATTGATTACGGTTGTCGTCAATTTTGTCAAAAGCTCCGCATTGAATTAATGCTTCTAGAGCGCGGCGGTTGACAGAATGGAGATTTACGCGATCGCACAAATCCGGCAGCGATTTAAACTTACCCCCTGCCTGTCGCGCCGCCAAAATATTTTCAATTGCCGCTTCCCCCACATTTTTAACCGCCGAAACCCCAAACAAAATTTTATCTTTTGCAGAGCCAGTCATCTGTCTGGGCAGCGGTGTAAAAGTAAGTTCAGAACTATTAACATCTGGTGGCTCAACCTCAATACCCAGCTTGAGACAATTGGCAATATATTTCTGTACTTTATCCTGATCGCCCCTGTTAGCGGTCAGCAGTGCAGCCATGTATTCTAGAGGATAATTCGCCTTTAAATAGGCAGTTTGATAAGTGATATAGGCATAGGCCATTGAATGGGATTTATTAAAACAGTATTCAGCGAATTGCAACATCTGCGCGAACAGTTTCTCAGCAATTCTTTGACTGACTCCATTCTTAGTTGCTCCGTCGATAAACGTTTCCTTTTGCTTCTGCATTTCATCAGCTTTCTTCTTGCCCATTGCGCGCCGCAGCAAGTCAGCTTGACCCAAAGAATAGCCCGCCAAATCTTGAGCCATCCGCATAATTTGCTCTTGAAAACAAAGCGTTCCGTAAGTCTCTTTTAAAATCGGCTCTAATAGCGGATGATCGTACTCAACAGCTTTACCGTGCTTGCAGTCAATAAATTGAGGAATCAAACCTGCATCCAGCGGGCCGGGTCGGTAAAGTGCCAAAATAGAAGAAATATCATCCAGACAGGAAGGTTTGAGTTTTTTCACTACATCCAGCATTCCAGAGGATTCTAACTGAAAAATACCTTCTAAATCTCCTCTTTCTAAAAGTCTATAAGTTTTATCTACATCATCCGGTAACTTTTTGATTCTGCCAAAAGTCTCTTGAGCTCTGCGCTCTATCTCAGAAGGTAGCATTTCTGGATCGACAATGAGATTTTGGGTTTGCTTAATATAATCAACAGTTTTCTGGAGCGTTGTCAAATTTTTCAATCCCAAAAAGTCCATTTTCAGCAGCCCCAAAAATTCCAAATCTTCCATGAAATATTGGGTAATCACAGCACCCTCATTATTCTTTTGCAGCGGTACAATTTCATCCAACGGCTCTGAAGAAATTACAACACCTGCCGCGTGAACACCATAGGTTTTGTTAGTTCCTTCAATGCGAATTGCCATGTCAATCCACTGACGAACTGGGACTTCTGTCCCTGTTTCTGCATTGATGCAAATAGTTTTTTCATAGTTTTCTTTAAATTCCTGTGCAGGTGTTTCCTCGGAAATCATCACTTTAAGTTTTTCCGGTTTTCCCCGGGACACGGGAATTAATTTTGCCATTTCGTCGGCTTTTTTGTAGGGAATACCTAACACTCTGGCAACATCTTTCAAAACAGCTTTTGATGTCATTCTGTTGAAAGTGATAATTTGCGCTACGCGGTCGCTACCATATTTTTCAGTAACGTATTTAATCATATCGTCCCGCCTTTCTATGCAGAAATCGCTATCAATATCTGGCATAGATTTGCGTTCTGGATTGAGAAATCGCTCGAATAGTAATCCGTGGTGTACGGGGTCTATATTGGTGATTTTGAGGACGTAGGCAACTAGAGAGCCTGCGGCAGAACCACGTCCTGGCCCTACTGGAATATCGTTATCCCTAGCATATTTTATGTAGTCCCAAACTACTAAAAAGTATTCCGAAAAGCCCATCTGCTGAAGCATTTTCAGTTCGTATTCTAGTCTTTGTTTGTAGACGGGGGGGATTTCATTTCTGGTGCGGGCTTTGAGGCGTTCTAACAGTCCCAGCCAGGATATTTCTTCTACATAAGTATCGGCTGTATGTTCTGGGGGAATTGGAATTGTGGGAATCCGAGCTTCTCCTGTGAGCTCGTATCTCGATACTTTATTTGCGACCTCTAGGGTATTTTCGATCGCCTCTTTGATTGTTTCATCATCCAAATGGTCTCGAAACAGTTGCGCCATCTCCTCCGCAGACTTAAGATACTCAGTGCCGCTGTAGCGCATCCGCTTGTCTTCTTCAATCAGTTTGTTGGTGTTAATGCACAGCAAAGCATCGTGTGCTTCTACGTCGTTGCAAGAAATATAGTGAGAATCATTGGTGGCAATTATTTTAATGTTAAGTTCACGGGCAATTTTAACGATTTCAATATTAACAATCCGGTCTTCCGGGGAACCGTGGTCTTGAATTTCTATATAGTAATCTTCCCCAAATACTTCTTTATACCATGTGGCTACTTCACGGGCAGTATCTAGCTTGTTTTGCAGAATCATTTGGGGAACTTCCCCCCCCAAACAAGCACTGGTGACAATTAAACCTTCGGAGTATTGTTTTAGCAGTTCCTTATTGATGCAAGGTCTGGCAAAAATACCTCTTTCAGGCATTCCCTTTAAATGGGAAATTGTGGTTAGTTTGACGAGGTTTTTATAACCTTGGGTATTTTTAGCTAAAACAACTTGATGGTATTTTCTTCTACCGCGAACTTTTACTTCTATGTCGCCGTTGACGACATACATTTCATTGCCAATAATCGGCTTGATATTTTTATTTCTGCAAACTTTGATTAGCTCGATCGCCCCATACATCACCCCGTGGTCTGTAAGGGCGATCGCGGGCATCCCCAATTGCACCGCCCGTTCGGCGAGCTGTTGTAGCTGAGACGCCCCATCTAGTAAGCTATAATCGCTGTGAATGTGCAAACCAACGAAGGACATAGGGATTTAAAATATAAGATTTTAGATTTTAGATTGTACACTATCGGCGTGTGGAAAGATCAAATAAACAACAAAGCTTATTATCACTTTTGAGACTATTTGGGATGGGGGGTTTGATGCCGCAACTCATCGGTTAGCTCAGGTATGGATGATTTAACGGGTAAGTTGTTGTCGATCGCGATCGAACTTTTACAAATTTGCTTGTTTCAAATAACCTTCCAAATCTTTAATCCGTTCTTGCGTCACTCTGGCCCTGCAATAACCGTAGGTAGAAGCAGCCAAAGAACCGCCTTCAAACTGTCCTTTTGCATAATCACAATTTTCATCTCGAAATTTGATCCAAGTACGCTGTGCCACCGTCAATCTCTGCTTTTGTCTACTGCTGATTTTTGCTTGCAGTTGCTTATAAAGTTGATTGAGCTTTTTGTCGGCAACCTCAAACTCTTGACTAGAACACATATTCATGTCTAGCGTGGTTTGAGGATTTTTGCAGTTAGGTTGTTGGGCGACTTGTACGGGAATGTTGCTGGCTTGGCTGGGAAGCAATAATCCGGCTGTCAACAACAGCAAACTTGCGACAAATTTTACCCAAATAGTGCTATTTTTCACTTAGTTTCTCCTTTTTTTAATCTTTAATTTTCTCTGCTGGTTGAGCCGATCGCCAAATCCACCAAGCCGCCGCCCACAGAGTAAAATTGCCGATCAGAGTCATCGCCGCTTGCAGGGTAACGAGCCATTCTAGGGCTGGAGAGTTGTCAAAATAGTGCCATGTACAGGCACACATAGCGCTGACGAGAGCGGGCAGCATTGCGGCGGAAAGGGCCCACCAAGCTCGGTTTTGAGTGACTTCGCCGTAAGTCCAAATTAACCAGATGGCGGCAATCCACTCGACGACGCTAGAGATGTGAATAATCCAGGTGGGAATTGACAAAGCGTGCATTTTTTGTATCGTGAACGAAGATGTGTGGCAGTTGACAGTTGACAGTTGACAGTTGACAGTTGACAGTTGACAGTTGGCAGTTGACGGTTGACAGTTGGCAGTTGGCAGTTGACACTTACACCGTTTATGCTAGCAGGTTTGCGGTTCTATTCATGAAGTTATTTGTGTCAATAGCGATCGGGCGGTTGTGATATTTTGTTGTTTTCAAAAGAATCTTTTGGTAACAATAATTAGGTATTGTAATAGTTATATTCGATTCCAAACAAAGAGTAGAAATGCGAGCAATTTTGTGCGGCTATTACGGTAAAGGCAACGGCGGCGACGAGGCGCTGTTGGCATCGCTACTGCAAATGTTACCAGATGGCGTGACGCCGATCGTCCTGTCTGGCAATCCTGTCGAGACAAATCAGCGGTACGGGGTAGCTGCGCGCGATCGCATGAATGCGTTTCAAGTCCTCCAAGCACTCCGCACCTCCGACGCCCTAATTTGGGGCGGCGGCAGTTTAATCCAAGACGCTACTAGCATTGTGAGCCCTTTCTATTATGGCGGTTTGATGGGATTAGCGCAACAGATGGGCTTAAAAACAGTTGCTTGGGCCCAGGGAATTGGGCCTTTGAAGCGGGAAATGACTCGCAAGTTATCTCAGCGCTGTTTTGCTGGATGCACCGCCGTTAGCGTGCGTGATAAAGGCTCAGCTACCTTGCTTGCAGAGTGGGAAATTCCCTTTACTTTAGCACCCGATCCCGTGTGGGCTTTGGAGAATTCCCCCGTGTCGGGTTTGTGGAATTTACCGGCGCCCCGAGTGGCTGTTTGTTTGCGTTCTCATTCTACACTAACTCCCGCCCGTTTGTCAATCTTAACTCAAGCTTTAGTTGACTTTCAAAAAGCAACTCGCACCTTGATTTTACTACTGCCTTTTCAAGCTTCTCACGATTTAGAAATTGCCAAATATTTGCACGAAGCGCTGCCGAAAAGAAGCCAGATTCTGAGTTTAGAAGACCCAAGAAAATTGAAAGGAGTATTCCGGGGAGTTGAAATGGCGATCGGGATGCGCTACCATAGTTTAATTATGGCAGCTTCGGAAGAATGCCGCTGCTTTGCTCTCAGCTACGATCCCAAAGTTAGTCAATTGATGGACGAGTTAGAAATGCCGGGGTACTTATTATCAGAATTGCCCGAAGATCCTTATTTAATCAGCAAAACCTGGATCGAACACTACGCCAACGGCGACGCATTATCGCAGGAAAGGATAAAATTTATAGTAGGGCGATCGCTCTTCCATCGGGAAGTATTGCAAACCGCACTCCAACAATCCTAGTAAGAGGTAAAATACCATGACAGTCAGTACAACCGACTTAAAAATTACCTGGGAAAAATTGCCAGCCGATTTCATTTTAGACGAGGAACCTGTGGAAAATATTGACCAACCTCTCCTAGCTGCGGCCTTGCGAGAAATATTAGAAATTGCAGGCTTCATAGTAGCAGGAATACTAATTGCCCCGAATATGGCGATCTGCGCGACATTAAACAACCAGCTAGTTGTCAAAGCTCCAGACTGGTTTTATGCCCGCAACGTACAGCCATTTCCTAATCAAGAAATTCGCCGTAGTTATACTCCTAATTTAGAAGGAGAAATTCCAGATATAGTGATGGAATTTGTGTCGGCTACTGCCAATGATGAATATTCTAATAAAAGAACTTATCCACCGGGAAAATGGTTTTTTTACGAACAAGTATTGCGAGTCCCAATCTATGCAATTTTTGAACCTGGGACAGGATTTTTAGAAATATATCAGTTGGATTCAGGAGAAAGGTATCAGGCACAACAACCCGATGCAAATGGCCGTTATTGGATCGCTGGAGTTGGGTTATTTCTGGGTATTTGGCTGGGAACAAAAGCTGAAAGAACCGGATATTGGTTGCGCTGGTGGGATGAGAGCGGACAGATGTTATTGTGGGGAACAGAGATGGTGGAAAGGGAAAGGCAAGAAATAGCCCTTGTTCAACAAGAAATAGCCCTTGTTCAACAACAAGCTGAACAAGAAAGAGGACGATCGCAAAAATTGGCTGCACAATTAAGGGCGGCAGGCATTGAACCCGAAGCTTGATACAATAATTAGAAATGAAAAACCGTAATCATGCTATTTTTCATTTCTAATTTGGAGATCCTAATTCGCGAACAAGAATTAAACAACCTCGCAAAAATCAATATTAATCTGCCTTCATCAGCGGTTAAAAATTACATTCAGGAGACATCAAAATTGGCAAGAGTGAGAGTGCGGGAACACGTCAATCCCCTATCCATGAGATATCAAGCATCCGCCAGTCCCCCGGATTGGACAAAAATCTATGCCGACTTAAATTTGCCACTGCATTTAGATATCGGCTGCGGCAGAGGGCGGTTTTTGTGGCACATGGCGCAAATCGAAACAGACTGGAATTTTCTCGGATTAGAAATTCGGGAACCGCTGGTAGAAGAGGCGAATGTTTGGCGGGACGAAAAAGGGTTGACAAATCTCCACTATTTGTTTTGCAATGCGAATAGTTCCCTGAAGCCAATTTTAGAAACTTTGCCCGCTGGTATTTTGCAGCGAATCAGCATTCAATTTCCCGATCCGTGGTTCAAGAAAAAGCACCACAAACGGCGGGTGGTGCAGCAGGAATTAGTCAACGAATTGGCAACTTATCTGGCAATTGGCGGCGAAGTTTTTATCCAGTCAGATATTGAGGAAGTCGAAAGGGAAATGTGCGATCGCTTTTCATCTCACCCTAGTTTTAAACGTCAAAATGGTGGCGCATGGCTACCAGAAAATCCCCTGCCTGTGGCTACTGAAAGAGAAATTGCTACTCTGAAACGGGGTGAACCAGTTTATCGAGCACTCTATCAAAAATAATGCTTGCTTTTGCAAACTCACCTTTGTAACAAACGTTATAG
>JARCMA010000388.1 GCA_030248405.1 Microcoleus sp. MP8IB2.171 | reverse complement strand
TGCTGCAACCGTCGATCGTCGATCGCATCAATATGCCCCTCAACCAACAGTTTCAGCAACGCCCGCCCCGCATAATACTCCTGAAATAATTGGTGATGAAACTCAATTTCCTCCTGCTTTGCCGCCACCTGCAACAGATGATGTTCCAGTAAATCCTCTAGCCACTCCTTCGCCTTCGTTGGCGCATCCAGCACCCCCCGATCGCGCAACCAGCACTCCAAAATCCCCTCAGCCCGATCGCGAGAAATCGCCACCCAGCCATCCGTAGGGCGCAGCGAATCGCCCTGCAACATCACAAAAGCCAACTGCTGCAACAGATCCGACTTGAAGCGCCGAAAATCCTCGGAAACCGACTGAGCGCCCTTAAACTCGTCATACAGGCGATCGAACTCCACAAACAACTCGCCCTTACTCTGGGGAATTTTCCCGCTATTTTCAAACACCTGACACATCATCTGCAACAGCAACGGCGTTTCCGCAACCTCTCGCAGGCGATTTCCCAACTGTCGCAGCAGCAAATCCCCATGTTGCGGCAAATACTTGCCCACAAACTCCCGCATCTGGGCTTCCGTCAGCGCGCACATCTCCAGTTGTTTCTCAATTCCCAAAGATCCCCCCAGCGCCAAATCCCGCGTCGTGAAAATCATCGGCGTATCGCGATTGTCGTCGCGAAATAGCTGCAAATCCTGTCGCCTTTGTTGGGATGGCATCTCATTCACGCCATCCATCAACAGCAGCAACTTGCCATCCAGCAGCAAATCATCCACCTCTTCCGGGCAAACTCTCAGCTTTGCCTGTCGAAATTCGGCACAGATTGCTTGTACGATCGAGCGATCGCTCCTCAACTGCACCAACACCGGAATCTGTCGATCGCCCTCCTTGAGCGCTTCTAGTGCTAATTCCCACCTAAAACGCTGCAAAACCGTCGATTTTCCCGAACCGGGCTTTCCCAGCAGCAGCACATTGCCCTGCTGCACGTATTTGCGGAGTCCCGTTAGCACTTCCAGGCGATCGATTTTCGTTTCTGGTTTATTTTCTGGGGATCGAGGTTGCGATCGATCCTCCGGTGTAATTTCCACCCGCACCTCCACCTGTAAATCCGTCAGCGTGTAGAGATGCTGTTGTTTTTTATAAGACTCAACCAGGGATTGCAGATATTTAGGAAAATCAACTGGTGTCGCCATTTGATTATAGATTTTAGAATATGGATTGATTATAGATTTTTTCTCGATACGCGAGCGGCGCTGAAAATTCCGGGAAAAAATCACATCATCTTATTACACATCAAAACCAAAGAAACCGGGTTTTTTACCGAATTTGCGGGCTGCAACCTGTGTATTTTCGTAAAAAAACCCGGTTTCTGCCACCCCGTAAGTGCTATAAATCAGAATAACCAGCAATCAAAATAACCAGCGGGCGGCGAATTGTCATGAAAAATTTGAGCTTTGTTTAAAGTAGGTACAGCCTCCGCCAATTCTCTACCTACTTTTACCTCAAGCGCCCTGTCTGTTAATGGAAAGGAAAATTGATGGCTATCTTGCAAATGTTTTGCCTTAGCAACAATCTCATCTTTCTCCAAAATCTGGCTGTTGCTACCAATTAAAATGCTATTACTTTCCTGGCCAACACACACGCACACCTGAGAAAACACACTTTGAAAAGTCTTGATTTTTTCGGCATAAAACTTATCTCTTTGCAGCATATTTACTAGCACAACTCCCTCGCTTGACAAGCGTTTTTCGCAGAGGTGATAAAATTCTTTGGTGGATAGGCGGTGCGGAAAGTAGCCGTTGCCAAAAGCTACGTCGATCATGATGATATCGTACTGAGTATCTGATTTTTGCTGCTCTAAATACTCTCTGCCGTCTTGAATTGCTACCATCAGCCGATCGTCCAACTGCACTCCAAAACACTGTGTAGCTGCTTCGATGGCGATCGGATCGACATCCGCACAATCTATAACAGTTTCCGGGAAATAGTGGTGCAAAACTAACGGAATTCTGCCGCCGCCAAAACCAGCAATGTAGATTCTTTGAGGTTGGCTTTGCCACACTAAACCCAATATCATTGCCTGAGTATATTCAGACACTAGATGTAAAGGATTGTTGAAATCGAAAACAGATTGCAGTAAATCTGTATGCAAATTAACTTTTTCTACTAAAGCTAGCTTAATGTGCGATCGCTCTTTTGTGACTGCAACATAGTGAACACCAGACTCTTTGCAAAAAATAACTTTGTCTGGCTGTTGCTGCAGCCAAGCCAGCCGCTGTTGAATGGCAGCTAAATTCATACGTTGCCAATTTTTGCGATCGTCAATCATTTAATACCAAATCCCACTTATTTTTTAGTCTGTGCAGGCAGAGGAGAGTTTGTGTAAATGCGATTTTAATCGCCGATATATATAAATTAAGCAGACAGTATCCGTTTATATGCCACCAACTCCAAACCCGAAATCGAAAAATCCACTCTTTCCCAATCTTGCTTGTCACCTTCCAACTTTTCAAAGGCTGCTGAGGTGAGCAAAATCTCTCCGCGTTCCGCCAAATCCTCTCCCAGCTTGGATGCCAGATTAAATTCGGAACCGTACATATCCTCTCCTTCCAGCATCAAAACATCGCCGCAACCAATACCAATGCAGAGGTAAATATCCATTTCCGGTGGCAGTGTTGTATTGACAGCCGCCGTTTGCTTGAGAGAGTCGATCGCAGCTTCCACCGCTGATTTTACATCTGGAAACACTGCAAAAATATTGTCGGCTTCCTCCTTAACTACAGTGCCGCCGCATTCTGAAATTATCGGTTTGACAATTCCGTGCATCCGGTGAATCATTGCCAAAAAATGAATAATTCCGTAGCGGACTGTCGTGCGCGAAAATCCCGACATATCCATTACTAAAATTGCGTAATTTTTGCGGAAAGTTGCATTAATTTTTTCATCAATTTCTGCCATTCTTTCGGGATGTTCGTTTCTTTCTTGCAGCAACTTTTCCAAGTAGGCGCGGTTATTTGTTTTCATTTTGGTTTAATTAAATTCCCAATCGCGACACAGTTCTTGAGGGCGGCCAGCCGGATGCACTGCACAAGTGATGCCATCCTTACCGTAATAATAATTGCAGACTTTGCAAGGTTTAGTTTGCTCTAATTTTTTCATCAAAATTGATCGAATTGTCTGGACTCGGTTGCGATACTTGTTTGCATTCGAGTGACTCGGTTCAATTGCCAAAGCTTGCTCGAAAGCTGCTAAGCTGGAATCGTACAATTTAATAATTTGGGAGCTGTATTTTGTCCAAGCATCGGCGTGGCTTTGATAAAGTTCGACTGTATTTAAATTTAAAATTCCGTATTCCGTCCAAGCGTCAGCAGAAGCTCGATCGAACTTAATATTGGCATTGAGCAAAACTTTTTTGATCGTTGCCAAAAGTTCTCTCGGCTGCCAAGGTTTGCTAACATAAGCCTCCGCGCGATCGCCCTGGAACCTCGAAAATAAAGCTAACTGCTGTCCCTTGCCTGTTAAAAATACCACGGGTATGTTCCGAGTTTCGGGATTAGCTTTAATTAAACGACAAACCCCGTAACCGTCCAGACGGGGCATTATGACATCTAATAATACTAAATCAGGGCAATTTTTCTCAATTTTATCCAGCGCTTCCACACCGTCAGATGCCTGAATTACATTCAATCCGCTGCATCTCAACTGATGTGAAATGCACTCCCGCTGGCTGCGGGAATCTTCCACCACTAAAACTGTACTCATCACTCCCCACCTGGTTTCTGAGGTAAACTTGTTCGCTGCTTCGAGTAACCCTTGCTGAAATCAGTTTACCCGCATTGGATGAATTTGCTATCACTGGCAAGCTAAACTTACTCAAATTGCAACAAATCTTAAACTGGGGAGCGAAGGCGATACTTATCAGAAAATGCGGGTTGCCAATACGCGGATAATTGTTGAAGGTTTGGGTGGCAAATATTCGGCTTTTAAGCCTTAATAACGGCAAATCGTACTGATATCGAACGAAAACCTTGTTGAATTGCAACAGATAATCGGCTACTGTATACGTTGAAGTTCTTAAGGACGACAAATGAATAGATTGCTCCTCACTTTATTGGTAAGTCCAACGCTGTTTGGATCTGTGATGTCTTTGAGCGCGATCGCAAATCCCGCTCAAATTGGCGAAACACCAGCCCAATCGGCTGATTCGCCTCGTTGCGTGCGATCGCCCCACACTCAGCGTCTGACTTGCGTGCGCCTCCCCGCCAAAGCTGCTGCTGCTAATTCTAAAGTAAGAATCAGTTGGCAGCGGCCCGAGGATCAGCAGGTGGTAATGCTGGATTTTTCGGAAGAAGAAAGTGATGCAGCCTCGGCGTTGTTTGGCTGCGATTGTCAGTTGTGTATCAACTCGCTGCGGCAGTTGCGCGGTTTGCCACCTCTGGATCTAGCTTCTTGAGGGCGATCCGACAGCATAGGAAGTCAGGCTTAAAAACCAGGTTTCCGATCGCTGCGTGCTTTTGAGTACCTTTAGCTTTCTCACGTTTATATAAATTGTACTCAATTTGTTGCAGGATTTCTAGAGATTTTTTATCTCTCAAAATCGGGTCTCTACTTTTTAGCTAGAACTTGTTTAAGTTGAGGAGTTGCTTGCTCAATTTTTTCGATACTCCCTGGGTTGACCAATCCGTAGTAGTCAAAAACATCGTAGTCCTGCATAGCAAGGAAAATGTGTTATAATTTTACTCTTTTAACCTACCTTCAATTTTAGCTTATGAACTGTCGCAAGTGCAACTCTGAATACAT
>JARCMA010000387.1 GCA_030248405.1 Microcoleus sp. MP8IB2.171 | reverse complement strand
GTGGAAAATATACCTTCTTCCCTCTTCCCTCTTCCTTCTTCCCTCTTCCCTCTTCCTTCTTCCCTCTTCCTTCTTCCCTCTTCCTTCTTCCTTCTTCCTTCTTCCTTCTTCCTTCTTCCTTCTTGCCTCTACTTTTTCATGGAATGAGCTTTGTAGAAAGTTTCGAGGCTTTGCTTGTCGCCGACAAACCGCCAGTGCCAAGGCTCGTAACTGACGCCTTGGCGATTGTTTTTGGGGAAGGACATTTCAAAGCTGAAGGCGACGGCGTTGGCTTCTAACCACTTAAATGCTTGGGTATTTTCAAAACTGGGGCTGAGGTTGTGTTCCGGGGCGGTGCCGTCGCCGATGTCGATCGCATAACCGGTGTGGTGTTCGCTGTAACCTGGAGGGGCGCTGACTTCGGCTCGCTTGCTGGCGTTTTGCCTACGTTCGGCTTTCACGTCAAAAAATACGTGCTGTTGGTCTTGCAGGGAGCGAAAGCCGGATATGGGAGCGAAGTAGATGCCTGATGCCGCTGCGGCGTTGACCATTTCCTGATATTTTGCTGCTGCTGAGGTGCGGAGTTTGACGCTTCCGTCGGAGGTGACGCTTACCAAGTCTTTGGCTGGTGCTTCTGGGTACGGCAAGTGTCCCAGCAGGTTTTCTGGGATTGCGGGGACTTTTGGGGTGGTAGCTGGACTCGCGACAGACGGAGACGCGGAACTTGTCGGCGCTGGGTTTTGTTGAGTTTGCTCTGCCTGACTGGTGGCTGGGAACAAGTTAAAGTTGAGGTGCAGCCAGATGCTGACCCCACAGGCTAATGCGGCCAACCCTAGCAGTTTCCAAATCAGCCCTTTTTTCTTGGACTGACTCTGCCCTGCTTCTGGGTATGGGTGGTCTCGCACTGCTTCTGGAATTTCGTCGGCGACAAGCTCCGAGGCTTGTGGGGGTTTTCTTGACAGACTAGCGTTATCCAAGCCAGCTCCACTCCTGCACTTCAATAAGGCTCAACGTTAAAAATTGTAGACCGATATGGGCGATCGCACATCCACAATTCCCGCTGAGAATATACGATCTCTTTCTGACTGGGCTTTGTCCCATCCGCCAGTTTTCAAATCGCCCGCGGATCTCGCACTGGTTGGCGCAAGTGGCGCTAGTTAATTTTAAGTGTAATTTGCTACTTATTCTACAAAATCTCACAATTCTGCGATCGACACATCAAACGTCCGCGCCAATTTTAGCAGATCACCGATGTCAGCCATTGTCAGATTGGGCGATCGGGCGTAATTTTTGATCGTGTTTTAGGATACAGAGAGAGCGATAGACGACAATCAAACATTACCAACTTGCGCCAACTCAACAACAGAACTTTGCTGTTCCGCTTGATCCCCTGCATCAACCGCAACTGTTAACTTCAATCCCACAGCCTTCAGCCAACTAGCCAAACCATAAATTGTCGCACTTCCTTCTGGCGACAACAAAGTATCTAACTTTTCCAAATGCAACTTAGCATCATCAGCCGACATATTTGGTTTTCCCAAACTCTCAAATACGTTGCTAAATGCTAGTTCAAGCAAGCCCGGTTGAGGCTCTTCGTCTTCCAAATGCGCCGTTAGATAAGCCGCAGCGTGTATCTTATCCTTGAGCGCTTCAATCAGATAGTCCTGGTAACTATCGCTAGTTGGCATTTTCGCGTTCTTCATATTCTTTCCAATACTCCTTAGCTTTACGGATATCTTGTTGTTGAGTGCTTTTATCTCCACCGCAGAGGATCAGCACGATTGTTGACCCAAATTGTCCGAAGTACACGCGATACCCAGGCCCAAAGTCAATTTTTAATTCGCAGACTCCTTCCCCAACAGACTTGGTGTTTCCTAAATTGCCTAAGCGAACTCGATCGAGCCTTTGCTCAATTTTAACTACCGCATTCAAATCCCGCAGGGAATTAAGCCACTCTGCAAAAGGATTTCTACCGTCTGGGGTAATATAACGCCGAATTTCCTTGGGTTGTACTTCCATAAAGGCGATCGCACTTACTCACTCATGATCATATAGGCGATCGCACCCAATCAAACATTACCAACTTGGGCCAACTCAACACAATTAGTAGAGTGCGTCAGTTGGAAAACCAGAATTTTTCGTACTAACCTCAAGACTGACGCACCCTACAGGCTATGACTTACGGAGGAGTAGCCAGAAACCGGGTTTTTAACCACAATACGTGCTTAAAATCCTCAATCTCGGTTAAAAACCCGGTTTCTTTGTGGGCGAGTGCGTAAGTCTTAGCTAATTTTATTCGTGAGTAGATCCATCCGGCATAATTGCACCAGTGAGTTGAGCATTTTCCCAGTGAGCACCTCCTATTTTTGCACCAGTTAAGTTAGCGCCAGATAAGTCTGCACCATATAAATGTGCTGCGCGGAGATCTGCTGAAACTAGGTCAGCACCACGCAGGCTTGCAGAGCTTAGATCAGCTTGCCGCAAGTCAGCTTCTGTTAAGTCTGCTGTGGTTAAATCAGCCTCAGATAATTCTGCATCATTCAAGTTAACCTGTCTTAAATTAGCTCTGCTCAAATTAGTGTAATCAAGGTTTGCTCCCTGAAGTTTTGCCCCACTCAAATTCGCATCCCTCAAATCGGAACTCTTCAATTGTGCCGAATTCAAATTAGCTCCTTGTAAATCGGCTCCCATCAAGTTAACACTGCTCAAGTCCCTACCAGTTAGATCGGCATTTTGCAGCGATACATAAGGAGCAAGTAAATAAGCACCAGCTTTCACAGGATCAAAATCAACAGGAAATAAAGTTGCTTGATTGCAAATCGCTCCTTGAAGCTGAACTCCCTTGAGATTTGCTCCATCAAGATTTGCTTGTAAAAGGTCAGTATTGCTCAGATTTGTATTCGTCAAATCAACATTTCTCATGTCTGCTTCCCTCAAGCATAGCCCGCTCAAGTTAGCTTCAGCCAGGTTTGCAGTTGTGAATTTTGTTGGGTAATCTTGACTGATTTGAGCTCCGCTGAGGTTTACACCATTCAAATCAGCCTCACTGAAATTTGCATTCTCCAGGTTCGCTCCTCTTAAAATTGCCTTCCTTAAATTGGCTTTTTCTAATTTAGCTGAGCATAAATTAGCCTGAGACAAATTGGCATTGGCTAAGTTTGCTTGATTCAGATTTGCGCTGGATAAATTAGCCTGAGAAAGGTTAGCATTGGTTAAGTTTGCTTGAGTCAGATTGGCATTGACTAAATTAGCCTTAGAAAGGTTAGCATTGGTTAAGTTTGCTTGATGCAGATTTGCGCTGGATAAATTAGCCTGAGAAAGGTTAACACCGCATAAATTAGCCTGACTAAAATTTGTATTTTTAAAAAAAGCATCTCTCATATCTGATCCCTTCAAATTTGCCCCAGTAAGATTTACAGTTTGCCAATTAGCTTTATTCAAATTAGCTTTATTCAGATTAGCATTACTCAAATTAATACCACCAGAAGTTAGAGGTTTTCCGCTCAAATCAGCACCAGCTAAATTAATCCCTGTAAAATTCTTTTCTCCCTCACTGTAACGCCGCAAAAACTCCTCAACACTAACCACGGGTTCCAGACTAGACTCAGACTCATCATCCAAATCCTCAGCGCTATCCTCTAAAGCAATATCTTCAGCATCCGCCGCCAGCCCTTCCAAATAATCAGCTCGATCCAGGTAATCCGAACTCGCTATAAACCTGCTCTCAATCTCCTCCTCATTTAATACTTGGCTGCTGTCAAATCTCTCAATTAATTGCTTGACAATTTTGCAGTCATCCGTGCGGATTCCCACTTCTTTTTCTGCACTTTGGTCGCTGTTAGTCAGAAAATTATGACTACCCAACATAGCAAAACTGGAATCACAGACTAAATAGTTTTCGTGAGTACCCAATAAATCGAGACTAAGTTGACCTGGATATGCACTTTCTAATTCTTGCAAATCTGCTAAAGCATTGTATCGCCATCCCTTGCCGATTTTTTGCCGATCGCCTAAATAACCCCAGCCAATATTTATCAAACATCCTCGGTTCAAGCAATCCCTAAATTTTTGGAGCAATTCATCATTAATACTGTTACAATTGAGCCAAGGGCAAACAATAATCAGCCGCTCTTGTGCTACTGATAGCGCCTCCACCAACACAGCGCGACTGTTGGGGCGATCGCATACTAACTGATACTGAAAGTCTAACTTTTGCTGTTCTGTCTCAGCGTCAAGCTCAATCGGCGGCTCTGAAATGACCGACATATCGCCAATTGCCAAATCAAGCCGCTGTTGGAGCGCCGCCATTTCAGCCATCAAATTTTCTAGTAGTTGCGGTTCAGGGCGATCGTTAAATCGTTGCTCCTGTGCTTCTAACTGCCGCTTAAGTTTGGCTATATATTTTTTCAGAATAACTTGCTCTTCTTCAAGCTGCAATACTCTCGCGGTTATCGATCCTAAATCTAGTTCTGTCTCTGACATAGTGCTACCCTCAAATTAAAAATACTTCAAACGCCATGTCTGGGAAGTTTGCCCAAAATCAAACATTACCAACTTCTGCCAACTCAGCAACATTAGCCGAAATTTCCTCATCCCCTGCATCAACCGCAACGGTTAACTTCAATCCCAAAGCCTTCAGCCAACTAGCCAAAGCATAAATTGTCGCACTTCCGTCTCCCGACAACAAAGCATCTAACTTTTCCAAATGCAATTTAGCATCATCAGCCGACATATTTGGTTCGCCCAAAGCCTCAAATATATCTCTCATAGCTGAGAGCATAATTTTTAATTCCAAATCTCCCTCTTCCTCTTCTCCAAATATTAGAGAAAGGTAAGCAGCAGAATAGTTTGGATCTTTGAGATTGGAAATTTTAAAGGGATGATAGCTATCACTAGCCGGCATTTTGGCGTCTTTCATAATCTCTCCAATATTCCTTAGCTTTACTAATGTCTTGGTCTTGAGTGCTTTTATCCCCACCGCACAGGAGAAGCACGAGCGCAGATCCCACTTGTCCAAAGTAGACTCGGTAGCCCGGGCCGCAGTCAATCTTAAGTTCGCAAACTCCTTCGCCAACTGAGCGACAGTCTCCCAAATTGCCACTGCTAACCCGCTCAATCCTCTTATCAATCCTGATTTTAGCGTTAACATCCCGCATGGAACCAAACCATTCGGCAAACGGAACAGTGCCATTTTGTCTGATATAACGCTTAATCTCTCTGGGTTGCGCTTCCATAAACTACATTCTAGCCGATCGCACTTACTCACACTAAAAAATCAAACATTACCAACTTCCGCCAACTCAGCAACATTAGCAGAATTTTCCTCATCCCCTACATCAACCGCAACCGTTAACTTCAATCCCAAAGCCTTCAGCCAACTAGCCAAAGCATAAATTGTCGCAATCCCTTCTCCCGACAACAAAGCATCTAATTTTTCCAAATGCAACTTAGCATTATCAGCCGACATATTTGGTTCACCCAAAGCCTCAAATACATCTCTCAGCGCTTTTCGCATGATTTGTAATTCCAAATCTCCTTCTTCTTCCTCAAAAATCTCTGTGAGGTAGCCAGCAGAAAAATTGGGATCTTTGAGAGATTTGATTTTAAACGGATGGTAAGGGACACTTTTAGGCATTTTCTTGGCTCCTGTATTCTTCCCAATATTTCTTAGCAGTGCGAATATCTTGATCTTGAGTGCTTTTATCTCCACCGCACAGCAAAAGCACAATTATTGCTCCAACTTGTCCAAAATAAACCCGTTAGCCCGGGCCAAAGTCAATTTTCAATTCCGAGACACCTTCGCCAACTGATCGACAATCTCCCAAATTTCCATCGCTAACACGCTCCAGCCTTTTCACAATCTTGGCTTTACCCTTAAAGTCGCGGAGAGATTCCAACCACTCATCAAAAGGAACTCTGCCGTCAGGCTGGCTATAACTCTGAATTTCCTTGGGTTTCACTTCCATAATTTCAATTTTAGCCGATCGCACTCACTCACAATAAAAAATCAAACATTACCAACTTGGGCCAATTCAGCAACATTAGCAGAATTTTCCTCATCCCCTGCATCAACCGCAACCGTTAACTTCAATCCCAAAGCCTTCAGCCAACTAGCCAAAGCATAAATTGTCGCACTTCCTTCTGGCGACAACAAAGCATCTAATTTTTCCAAATGCAATTTAGCATCATCAGCCGACATATTTGGTTCACCCAGAGCCTCAAATACCTCTTTCAAAGCTGATGGGAAAATGCCAATATCCAAATCTCCCTCTTCTTGCTCATTCAAAAATAACGTCAGGTAGCCGGCCGCATATACTGAATCTTTGAGCTGTTCAATCAGAAACGGATGGTAAGGTACACTTTTAACCATTGTCTTGACTCCTGTATTTAATCCAATATTTCTTTGCTTTACGAATATCTTCGTCCTGAGTGCTTTTATCCCCTCCACACAGAAGAAGCACTATTGTTGTTTCTACTTGTCCAAAATAAACCCGGTAGCCTGGCCCAAAATTAATTTTCAATTCCAAGACTCCTTCTCCCACTGGGCGGTAGTCTCCAAAATTACCTGTACTGACTCGCTTCAATCTCACATTAATCTTAAGTTTAGCTTGAGAATCCCGCAGAGCATAAAACCACTCATCGAAAGGAATCTGACCGTCTGGTGTCAAGTAACGCTGAATGTCCCTGGGTTGTACTTCCATAAATGCGATCGCAACTACTCGCTCACGATCATAAAGGCGATCGGCCCCAATCAAACCTTCACAACCTCCACCAACTCAACAGCACTAACAGAACCTTAACCCTGATTCTAGCGACGATCGCACGCCAATATTGCAGCCACCCGATCGCCCCTTGACTTCATGCGCTACAATTATTAAGAAATCTTTAGTTAGATCCGTTTAACGTTCCAGACGCATTATGAGTCTTCCCATTCGCAACGTCGCCATCATTGCTCACGTCGATCACGGCAAAACCACCCTTGTGGACGCTCTCCTCAGACAGTCCGGGATCTTCCGCGAAGGGGAAGAAATCCCAGATTGCGTCATGGACTCGAACGACATCGAGCGCGAACGTGGCATTACCATCCTTTCCAAAAACACCGCCGTCAGGTACGGAGAAACCCTGATCAACATCGTCGATACCCCCGGACACGCGGACTTCGGCGGGGAAGTCGAACGAGTTCTCGGCATGGTAGACGGTTGCTTGCTAATCGTAGACGCTAACGAAGGCCCGATGCCGCAAACCCGCTTCGTGCTCAAAAAAGCCCTAGAAAAAGGACTGCGCCCGATCGTCTTTGTCAATAAGATTGATCGCGAGCGAGCCGACCCCCACAAAGCAGTCGATAAAGTTTTGGATCTGTTCCTCGAACTAGGTGCTGACGACGATCAGTGCGAATTTCCCTACCTCTTCGGTTCCGGCTTAAGCGGTTACGCCAAAAAACACCTCGAAGACGAAGGGCTAGATATGAAGCCCCTCTTTGAAGAAATCCTAGACCACGTACCACCCCCAGTCGGCGACCCCAACAAGCCACTACAACTGCAAGTAACCACCTTAGATTACTCAGAATACGTCGGCCGCATCGTCATCGGCCGCATCCACAACGGCACGATTAGAATCGGTCAACAAGCAGTCTTAATCACCGAAAGTGGCGCCATTGTCAAGTCAAAAATCACCAAATTAATGGGCTTTGAAGGCCTGAAGCGGATTGATATCCCAGAATCTTCTGCTGGTAATCTTGTCGCCGTTGCCGGTTTTGCTGATGCGTATATTGGCGAGACAATTACCTGTCCCAACGACCCGCAAGCGCTACCTTTAATCAAGGTAGACGAACCAACTTTGCAGATGACTTTCTCTGTGAACGATTCGCCATTCTGCGGTCAAGAAGGTAGTTTGGTAACATCGCGTCAAATTCGCGATCGACTAATGCGAGAACTCCAAACCAACGTCGCCTTGCGCGTCGAAGAAACTGAATCCCCCGACAAATTCCTCGTATCCGGCCGTGGCGAACTCCACCTCGGAATCCTGATCGAAAATATGCGTCGTGAAGGACACGAATTCCAAGTATCTCAACCGCAAGTAATCTTCCGCGAAGTCGGCGGTCGTCCCTGCGAACCCTTTGAATGTTTGGTATTAGACGTACCCGAAGAAGCAGTCGGTGGCTGCATCGAACGCCTCGGTCAGCGGAAAGCAGAAATGCAAGATATGCACGTCAGCAGCACCGGCCGCACCCAAATCGAATTTTCAGTCCCCGCTCGCGGTTTGATTGGATTCCGAGGCGAGTTTATGCGCTTGACTCGCGGCGCTGGAATTATGAACCACAGCTTCCTCGACTATCGCCCCCTCGGTGGAGAAATTATCGCCCGTCGCAACGGAGTATTGATTTCCTTTGAAGAAGGAATTGCAACTACTTATTCACTGAAAAATGCTGAAGACCGTGGCGTATTTTTCATTACCCCTGGAACCAAGGTTTACAGAGGGATGATTATCGGAGAAAACAACCGAGATGAAGACATGGAGCTGAATATTTGCAAGTCGAAGCAGTTGACAAACCACCGCGCATCTGGCGGTGAAGAATTGGCGCAATTGCAAGCACCAGTCGATATGAGTTTGGAACGCGCTTTGGAGTACATCGGTCAGGATGAATTGGTGGAAGTAACACCGAAATCAATTCGCTTGCGGAAGTTGTCCAAGAAGTTAGTCAAACGCTAAAATAAATTAAGGGCTGGCAATTTTGCCAGCCCTTAGTGTCAACTTCAAACTACTCTATTTAAAGGCAATATTAATCATTTTAACTCAATCAAAAATAGGTAAAAACGATGTCAACAGTTTATCGTTTAAAAGCCAGCGAACTAGATAGTAACTTTTTAGAAAAAATCAAAGCGATTTTTGGAGATAAAGAGATTGAAATAAGTGTTTCAGAATGCGATGAAACCGAATATCTTTTGAAATCGGAAGTCAATAAAAACAAACTGTTGAAAGCTATTGAAAATGTTAAAGACAGGCAAAATTTAGTTGAAGTCGATCTACAGGATTTGCAATGAGCAGAAGAATTATTTTTGAATCTTCTGCTTTTGCAGATTTTAATGAATGGGCAAAATTAGACAAAAAGATTTATCGCAAAATTGTAGAATTGATTAAAGATATAGATCGATCGCCTTTTGAAGGATTGGGCAAACCTGAACCTCTGAAATACGAGTTAAGTGGTTTTTGGTCGCGGCGCATTGATAACGAACATCGTTTGGTTTACCAAGTTACGGAGATCGAAATTGCGATCGCAGCTTGTAAGTATCATTATAGTGAATAGTATATTTGATGGCTCTGAACGCGGGCCGTCAGCAAGCGGGTTTTTCCCTTGAATACTTCGTTACACCTCGTAGAAGTAGTCAAAAACCCGGTTTCTTTCGTATCTATGTCTAACTCCAGACAGTAAACTCAGGACTCTTCAGAAGACTTTAGCAGTGAGGCGGGGATTTAAACAAGAGCCGGATTTGAAGCTTTAAGGATCGAAAACTTAATAACTTAAGCACCTCCTACAGTCCTCTCTCTTGTAAGTTGCGAGATCGAACTTCTGAGGCGGTAATACTTCAACAGCATTACTTTTAGCTACTTACTAGAGCAGGGCATAACATTGGTGTCAACTAAAGTACCGCAGCACTTTAAGATCGTATAGACTTACAGTTAATTTGGCGATCGCCTACTCAAGGCGATCGCCATTATTCGAGTAATAATACTTAGCAAACGCTAATTGGGCGATCGGTATGTTTTAATTTATATTTGAGCAAAATCCAAACAAACCCAGCCATGAGTCCTAAATCAATAGCCGTAATCAACTTTAAAGGCGGTGTCGGAAAGACTACCGTCACTTGGAGTCTGGGAAATATTATATCCCAAGGAACAGACTTAGAAGTCCTGATGTTAGACCTAGACCCGCAAATGTCCCTCACAGAGGCGATCGGGCTTAACGAAAATACGGGTCATTTAGATGACAAATTTGGTAAGTGGTACGAAAAATCTCTCAAGCATAGACTTACAATTTACGACGCTCTAGAAGTCTTTAAAAAAGCCGGACAGAATTTTAAATTTCCCGTTGGTTTCGACACCATTTATCAGATTGACGAACAGTTGCATTTTGTCCCTTCAGTTGAAGAATTGTATTGGTTAGATATCGATGGATTTGATGGAAAAAGTGTTAAAGACTTCATCCGCAGATTCATCGGCAAAATCGCCAACTCTGCCAATCTCCCCAAATACGACTTGATGCTTTTTGACTGTTCGCCTTCCTTCAGTCTCCTCACCTACAGCGTACTCTCTTGCTGCGACTTAATATTAATTCCCGTCAATCCCGATTATTTTGGTTCTAGGGGATTGAGTTTAGTTTTAAACTCGCTCCAGAAACGGATTGAGCCTTATCCGTTTCCCAAGATAGCAGTCTTTATGAATAAAGCTAAAACCTATGGAGGATTGCTGACAAATGAAGTTCAGTTTTACATGAGAGAAGTAAAGAGACTTTGCGATGAGATATCAAAAGATAATAACATAGAAGTTAGATTTTTAGAATCGACGATTCGCGAAAGCGTCGGGCTAAAACGGGCGATTAATGAGGGAGAACTGCCGCGAGAATTAGTTAGAGAATTTGAAAAACTATGGCGCGAGTGTGAGGAGTATCTGAAATGAGTAAAAAAGAAATTTTGGCTGCTTCCGAACAAGAAAGCGGGGGGTTAGTTGAGGAAATTGGCGAACTTAAGGAAATCTTGCGGGACGTTGCTCGAAAATTAACCCGGCTTGAGACTCAAGTCAAGCGGGGAGTGATTTATGCGGGCTCAAAAACTTCGGATATTCCCAGGGGTGCTGATGTTAATAAACCTGCTAATTTATCGGCTGCCAATGTTCTAGAAGTTTATGAAGAACTGCGTTTACAAGCTAAGAATGGTAATGAAGAAGAGGTGAGGCAAAAGTTATTGGCAATGAGTGCAACTGACTTGAACTTGATGTGTTGCGAGTTAGGGATGCCACCCAGCAGCAAGAATCCGTCCCGCAAAAAAATGTTCGAGCTAATTATTGGCAGAATTAAACAGAGTTTGAGGCTATCAAGACATATCGACAGACAAACACTTTAAAAATTAGCAGATGAATCGATAAAATGCGTTTTAACTTGCATTTCCCGCTGCGATATGGAACAGGCAAGATGCCCGTTCCACAAAAGCCTGTTCCACAAGAGTTGAAGTTGAGTGTGGTGTGGGCATCTTGGCCGCCCCTGAAAAGCTTGTTGCAAATTCTGCAACTTTTCAGCTTCCATAAATTATGGCCGATAAGTGCGATCGCCCTAATCACCCTAACACTCGCAATCACCTTGTTTTCGAGCCTTCACAGCCCTCCGATAATCGCAGCCCAAAAACCAAGCATACTGGCATTTACAGCCCTTCAAAGGCGCGGCAGCGAGGTGAGAAACAGTTTATTTGCGGTCAACGCTACCAATTCTGCTCGCCGCGAACTTGCACCCAACATAGATGTTAGTTATACCCTAGCTTGGTCGCCCAAGGGCGATCGACTAGCTTTCGTTAGCGGAGACACCGACATTTATACAGTCAAGGCTGACGGTTCCGGGCTAACTAAACAGTTTGCTGGGGAGTCTTGCAAAGCAACTAATTTTGAAATAGTTTGGTTTTCCAACAGCCAAAAACTTGTTTTTGCCCGTTCTTGCGACGGTTTTACCTCAGATTCTCCCGGCAGTCAATCACTTTATACAAGCGACACTTCGGGTATTAAAGGAACTAAATTAGTTCGGAATTGGGAATTAGGAGGACGACCGGCTAAAACAGAAATTTCATCGGAATTTTACATTTCACCCGACGGCCAGCAGGTAGCATTTATCAAGGATAAAAATATCTACAAAATGAATTCCGACGGTTCGGGCCTGACCAAACTAACTAAAAGTCCCGGCGAATATATATCTGGCGGCAGTCAACTTGTTTGGTCGCCCGATCGCACAAAAATTGCTTTCCTGTTCGGCGCTTATCCGAAACAGCAAATTTACACAATTAATGCCGATGGAACCAACCTCAAAAATTTGACAAACAACCCGCAAAATGAGGTTTACAACGTCAATATGTTTTGGTCGCCCGACAGCAGCGGCATTGCTTACTATGAGGGCAAAGCGGGCGATTTGAGCGGGGAAAAGCAGGATATTTATGCGATCGACATTAACCGGGGGACAGCCAAGAACCTCACCCAAAAACCCAGAAACTACGACGAAATTTCGTGGTCGCCGGATGGCAAATTTATTGCTTTCGTCGCTGGAGAGTTCAATAATCAAAAACTCTACACAATCAATGCTGACGGGAAGCAGCTAAATCAACTAGCTCCCCGGCTAAAACTGTCAGGAATTTCAGAATTAGCTTGGTCTACTGACAGCCAGCAAATCGCTTTTATATTTAACGAAATCCCAGGATACAAAAGCAACTTGTATGTAATTAATTGCGACGGTTCGGCATTGACTAAATTGACTAATGACAAAGATTTGAATGCTAGCGATCCGGTTTGGCAACCGCAGTAAAGTTAAGAGCCACAATATGCTGTATGGGTTGATTTTAGCACAGATAACCCAGAACGGCGGGCTATCTTTGCATCGCCTTGGAGCGAAAGCAGGTTACTGAACAAGAAAGACTCCACCAAACTCAACACTCAAAACTCTTCTCAAATTGGGGAAGATGCAATAATTTTTTTCTCCTTTAATGGCTGGTGAACTTGCAATTCATTTGACTCAACTTCCTGGTGTTTTTCATCCTGCACCTGTTTATCAATTTTGGGCAACTTTAAAATCGCCCCAGCTAAAACCCAATAATACACGGACACTGGATCTACATCCAGCGGATAGTATTGAGTATTGATCGTAATAAATGCAACAAACACCCAAAAACTAGCTCCGTAACTCCGCAAACTTTTGTCCTTGACTGATCGGTAAGCTCTAAAAGTTAGAAAAGCTAAGTGTAAAAGCATGATTTGAAAAGCAATCATTCCCGGATAACCTAGTTCGTATATCAACTTAGGTTGGAAAGTTTCAATTAGCTGCGTGGCACCAAATATTCGCGTTGAATTAGTCGCTCGTCCCACACCTCTACCGAGAGGTTTGTCAATGATAAAATTGTTGCTCTGCTCGAACTGATTAAAGAGAAACTGCTGGGGCGGTGCAGCATTCCAGCGACTAATAAAACTCTCCCACCGCTGCTCGATAATTCCCGGGTTAATAGCTGCACCGACAAACAGCAGAATCGCCAGTCCGGCACCGATGGGAATAAATCGTTTTAAATTAACTAATTGACCGGTGAGAACTAGCAGGATTGCTGTAGCAAGGGGAACCATAACTAAAGCAGCTCTTTGACCGGAAATAACTGCATTGGCAAATACTAATGCCATGGCAAATAAACCGATAACTCGCCACCAGAATGAAGGATCGCAAAAGGCAGAGGCAAAGCTTAAAAAAGCATTAGAAATTAAAAACCACGCCCACTGCCAAGGCGCGACAAAAGTTCCCGGCAAGCGGACAAACTTGACTTCTGGACTGAACACCAAAGAACCGCCGACAAAACATCTAGCTTCCAGCGTTGCTTTATATAATTCTGCTCCGGTCATTCCTCTGGTTCCCGCACACTTTCCACTTTGCAGCAACAGGTACTGAATCAAACCGAGAAGGCAGCAAACGATCGCCAAAACGATGTGCATTCGACTAAAAAATACCAAATCCTTCTTAGTGCGGAGCAGATAATAGGTACAAGCAATCAGCGGTATGTAACCTATCAATACTTTTAAGCCGAGAATTCCTTGCAGAATTGGTTTGTCGCCCGCCCTAGGGTTGAGCTGCATCTCCCCGTTCACAAAAATTAAAGTCAGGATTGCCATCATCAACAGGATGCTGAAGGTAGAAAGCATTTTTTTGGGAATGAACAGGGGCAACTGTTTCTTTTTGCAGCTTTGAATTAGGGCGATGAGAGCTGGTATGTAGAAAGCATCTTTGGCTACTTGAAATGCAGCATTGCCGCCACCAATTGCGTAAGTAATTGTACCACTGAAAGGCAGGTAAATTAGAAAAGTCCACAAAGCTTGACGGGGGTATTTGTAGGAAAGCAGCAAGATGGCTGCGGCTGCGCCTCCTGCAATAGCAATCTTAGGGCCGGCTACGAACAACAGGGGAATGCTGAGAGCAACGGTGACTAAGCAGCTTATGGCGATCGCCTGCACCACTTCATTGCGCTTTTCTGAAATTTTGCGTTTTTGTGCAGCTACTTCTTTTTTGCTTAGCGCTGTTGTTTTTTCGCTGTGCTTGTGTTTGGATTTCTTGGATTTGCGCTTGGTTTTCAACATATAGCAGAAGGAAGAAGGAAGAGGGAAGAGGGAAGAGGGAAGAGGGAAGAAGGAAGAGGGAAGAGGGAAGAGGGAAGAGGGAAGAGGGAAGAAGGAAGAGGGAAGAAGGAAGAGGGAAGAAGGAAGAGGGAAGAGGGATTTAGTTGCCTAAGAGAGAAAGAAGAAGTAATCGACCCCTTATGTTTGTGCAATTAAGAACGTCCTCCCGTGAGGGCAGTTCCTATAATTTTATAAGGCACTTATGTTGAAGGCGGAAGACACTCTGATGTAGAATGCTGGAGATGTAGAAGGTAGAAGACAGAAGGAAGATAAGCGAAAAGATTTCGGCAGATGTGGTTACTTATTTTTAAAGTCAAGATCAGAAAAAGTCTCGATCGAGATTGTGGCTGTGACGCGGACACAAATTACACGGGCGACCTGGTAGAATATAACTGCTGCATCTATAATGTACAAAAATGTACAAATCTCGAAAAAATAATTTTAATGTAGCGGTGAATATGAAATTAACAAAATTTGTATCGATCGGCATTGCCCTATTTTTAGGAGCAAGCGGGAGCATATTATCTAGCAGCAGTAGAGCATTAGGGGCCGAAAAAGTTGTCCTCACATTTGGCCCGATCAGACAAGCCATCAATATCAGCGACTTAGAAGACTTTGCTAAAAACGGCACGACGACGCCAACCCTCCAACAAATTATCCGGGTTTCCAAAATGGACGCGCAAATACTGCGGGGGTTCATGGGTTTAGAAATTGGTTTAAAGCCTGCTAATCTGGCTAGGGTGGTTTACAGCACCCCAGGAGAAAAAATCACTGACGACATCGGTCAAGCAATTCGGACTCAGCGCCGCACAGAAAGCGGGAAAGCTCTGCGGGCAGCAGTGATCCTGGCATCCGGGGATGACGGTAAGGTATCGCTGCTGGAAATCCTGAAAAAGTATCCTCTCAACGAGGTTTACGTAGATGTTGCCAGCCTTCGCACCGCTGTTGGGAAAGTTCAGAGTATAGCTGGAACTCTGCAAAGCCTGCTTCAAGATGTGATGCGATCGACAACTCGCACAACTGAAACAACTCGCACCGAAAGTCCGATCGAACCTCGCCGCCGCGTTGCGCCAACAACCCCCCCTCCAGCGCGCCGCGTCACTGCACCCTTACCAGCACCAGCACCGCAGCCTGCGAGACCCGTTAGAGGACTCTGGTAAGAAAATCATCAATCTGTCGCAAGGGCGGGTGAGTACCAGCAGTTGTGGCATCCCACAGACAATTTTGAGACAAAACCAGCCCCCGCCCTACTCCTGCTTTTATTGCCTTCTTCCTTCTTCCCTCTTCCTTCTTCCTTCTTCCTTCGACTGATAACTCCCAAAGCAATCAATTTTTCTTGAGCAATTTTTTGAGCAACTTAGGAATCTCCGAAGGTCGAGCCGCCACAGGTATGTCCGCCTCTTCAAAGGCAGCCATTTTGTTTGGGGCCGTAACTCCAAAGGCTTTCTGGGCAGCAGCCCGAGAACTGATCAGGATGCCGGCGTGACCCAAAGACGGGCCTTTGGGAGCGTAGCGGCCGGCCAGATAAGCAACCACGGGTTTGTCGATCGCCGAAGCGATGTAAGAAGCAGCAGCTTGTTCACTCCAACCCCCAACTTCCCCAATCAAAACCATCGCCTCCGTACTATCATCTTCATCCAAAAGTTGCAGCCACTGCATAAAAGAAGAACCGACAATCGCGTCGCAGCCAATACAAACCGCCATCGACTGTCCCAACCCAGCCTCCGTTAGTTCTAGGGCAACTTCGTAAGTCAAAGTGCTGCTGCGGCTGATCACTCCCACCGGGCCGGGAGTGTAAAATTCCTTGGGGTGAGTTCCCAGCAGCAGTTTGTCGGGCACAATAATCCCCGGACTGTTGGGCCCGATCACCAAAGTTTCGGTGGCCTCTGCTTTTCTGACTAAGCGCACCATATCCAGAGGAGGCACTCCCCCAGTGACGATCGCGATTTGCCGAATTCCTCCGGCGATCGCTTCTAGAGCCGCATCCAGCACCGAGTAAGCGTCTACCAAAATTACCGCAGTGTCAACGTGACCCACTGCCGCCACTGCTTGTTCTACCAAATCAAAAATCGGAATTCCCTCCACTTCCAGCCCCCCCCGACCGGGACTAACACCGGCGACTACATTCGTGCCGTATGCTTTCATCATCAGGGCGGCGCGGGTGGACGCGGGAGATTCTGTAATGCCCTGTACTAGGACTTTGCTTTCAGGAGTTAAATTCATTTTTTCCCACTTGACACTCGATCTGTAAAAAGCAGAAGGCCTTCATCTGTACAGAAATCTCGTTTTTTGCCGATCGACTGCCGCTACTTGGCGGAGGATACAGAAGCGGCCGCGGCCTCATCCAAAGTGCTAGCTAGCTGCACCGGCAACTGTCCCAAACGCTTTTTAACAGCATCAGCATCGATCTCTACCAGCCGGAGCACAACTTGGATGTGGCGGTTAGCGCGAGCTTTCCGTTCCAAATACCCCGCTACTGCGGCGATGATTTCCTCGCTCTTGGAGGCGCTGCCCAAAATATTTACAAGTATCACCTTAACGTTTTTATCCTGAGCGACTAACTCCAGACCCAACTCCGCGCGATCGCGCAGGGCATTGGCTGCATAGTAGCGGTCTAGGGAACCAATATTCACAAAATTAGCTGGTTTTCCTCCTTGGTGGGTTACAGCATCTAGAGTTGCCATTGTCAGGCCCACTCCGTTGCACAAAATCGCGATATTCCCGTCTAGTTCGATTAGTTGCAGGGATTCGGAATTCGAGATTGGGGATTTAGATTTGGGGTCAAACTCCGGCGACTGCTGAACCTTGGACTGGGAATGGGGGCGATCGCCCCCAGCATGGGGACTTCTCCTTTCCCGTGCCAACCCGCTGCTTTGCCTCTTCCCTGAGAGTGTGGCCAAATCTGGATGCCGCCCCAAGGCATCGTCGTTGGCGGTGACTTTACCGTCTAAAGCCATTACCTCTCCCGTCGGACTGATGCCGAGAGGATTGATTTCCACTAGATCTAAATCTTTTTCGACAAACAGCCGGTACATTTTTTCGACAATGGTGCTCACCGATTGAATCAAGTCTCCCTGCAATCCCATTTTCAGCGTGAGACGCCTCGCGTAGAATGGGGAAAATTCTTGATCTACGGCAACTTGCTGCATTTGCTCGATCGACCCTTCGACATCCATACCTCCTTGTCTCGAACCCAGAAGCACCGGGCGGCGGGCTACGGGGTCTAGGAGTACCGCTAAGTACAATTCTTGGTCAGCGTTGTACTTTGCTTCTGCCAGCAGGACTTGGGGATATTCATCCTCGATCGGCAAATTAAAAATTGTTTGAGCGGCTGCTACTGCATCGATCGTATTTTCCACAAACTTGATACCGCCCGCCCTGCCCCGTCCCCCAGCCCGCACTTGCGATTTGAGTACAACGGGGTAAGGAATTTTCAGTCCTTTGAGGTCGGCGGGATTGTCAATCCGCTGCGACGGCAAAATCGGAATTGCCATCTGGCGAAATAAAGATTTAGCTTGGTACTCTAACAAATCCATTATCAATTACGGGTGACGGGTAGTTGGCAACAAGCAATTCGTCCTAATTGGCAATTCATAATTAATAGATAGTAATTGGTTTTTTGTCAAGTTAAAAGTTAAAAATTATACCTTTTACCTTTTATCTTTTAATTTTAGACTTTTGTATTGCCGATTACTTATTCGTTATTACCGCTCGCCGATGATTTATCACCTCATCTGTTTCGCAGTGTTTTCTCGGAGAATTGCCCAATTTTATTGTGGCTCTGATTGAGACATATTTGGTCATCAATTGATGGATTTTTTTTCTTCTAAAATCTTCGGACTTTTGACAATACTGTTCCGAAATATTTCTGCTAGCTAATTATCAATTGATGCTAAGTAAATCACCTAATTAAACCTCAAATACGGCTCGCGTTCAAGCTTGCCGTGTATGTCTTCTCCCTTCTTCCTGATGACTAATGACTTCTTCCCTTTTCCATCTTCCTTCGGTCAACTGTCAACTGTCAACTGTCAACTGTCAACTGTCAACTGTCAACTTAGCAGCGCCTTGATGGACGGTTTTGACCCATTTGAGCCGCTTGGGCCGTACCGCAATCCGAGCCGTCACAGTCCCTACCAGCAGCCAGTGGAACATATACACAGTACCCCGCAGCGTTTGCAGCAAGGTGACAAAAACTCGCCTTACGTCAAATTTGGTCTCTTTGCGAGTGCGGCGCAAACCGACAAACATTCCCACCACTGACAAAGTAAGGGTCATAAAAGTTAGGGGACTGGCTAGAGGCATCCGGCGCAGCGCAATTGACATCAAAAAGTCGGGTAGCGCTACTGTGGGCAAGAAATATTGAGATACCCAAAATCCAAATAAATCCCAAGTTTTCCCAGTTCCCATGCGGTTCCGAACAATTAGCCGCCAGTAGTCAAGATAACGCTGATAGCCACCTTCTGCCCAGCGATTGCGCTGGTGCCACAGGGCGCGAGCGTTAGTGACTCCTTCTTCTGACACGGCTGGGAAAGCGAGAAATTCAATGTCCCATCGGTTTAGGTGCAGCCTCACTGTCAAATCCAGGTCATCGGTAATCGTCTCCTCGTTCCAGCCTCCGCAGCTTTCCAAGGCGGTGCGACGCATGAATTGGCCGTTACCGCGCAATTCTCCAATGCCGCCGATCGCAATCCGCTGCTGTTGGAAAAAACTGTCGAGAGCCATTTCTGCTTCTTGACCGCGAGTCCACAAATTTACCGAAGCATTGGCGATCGCTTTTCTGACTTGCACAGCCCCTACCTGTTCTCGATCGAACACTGGCAGCACCCGGCGCAGCAAATCCGGCGTTACCGTCGCGTCGGCGTCAAATATTCCGACAAATTCCCCGCGAGTCAGCGGTAACACTTGATTCAGGGCTCCCGACTTCCCGCCGCTGGCATTTGCTCCTCTGCGAAATATTTTGAGCTGGGGGTACTTTTTGGTTAGCTGTTCCAATACTAGCGGCGTGGCGTCGCTGCTGTGATCGTCGATCGCCCAAACTTCGTAGCGGTCGATCGGATAATCTACATTGCAGATGGATTCTACGAATCGGGCAATCACCGCTTCCTCATTTTTCGCCGCCACCAGCAGCGACACGTAAGGCCAATCCTCTCGACTTTCATCGGCAAGAGGCGGCAGTGCGGGCTTGGGCTGGGCAAACAAAACTCGAAATGCGTGCATCCACAGCAGTCCCGTCAACCCCCACACTACCCACGCACCCCAAGAAATCAAATGCAGGGCGATCGTGCCGGCCCAAATCGCAGTCAGCACTGCTGCGGCTTTTCCGCGGCGTCCCCGGTACAGATTTTGAGGAAAAGAGGGAGTTCCCGGCACAGACACCGCCACCGGGAGATCTGATGAAGTTTCCGCGTCAAACACCCTGTCGCCAATGTCTGGTATAGCAAATACTTTGCTGAGCTTCGAGTTCGAGGTCAAACTCTTGAGCTCTTCTTGAGCTAAATCAGAGATGTCCAAGTTAAGCTCGCTGCGAGCGTCGTTTTCTGGCCAAGAACTCTCCTGCATAGGTTACTTGATTCAACCACCAATAGTTTTTGATTTTAGATATAAGCATCTACTGTATCAGTTTCTGGGCTTTTGTCGAAAGCGGACGGGAGGACAACCAGCGGGTTCGGTGCTTGTACGGCCCTGGTAAACCGGCACTGCATAGAGTATTTGGGTTGACTTTTGCTTGCGATCGACCAGGAATATCTGCTAGTTTTTTCAGGGGATCTAAACTATCTGTTAGTAATAATTGTCTGAGGTGGAAATATGTCTATTCCTCAACTCAAGCCAGCCGATGACAAAGAAGTGAAAGTCTACGCGCCTTTCTGTCAAGAGCCCAGGCGCAAGTTTTTGCCGCACGCTATTGGCCTCTACAAGCTCAAAAGCTTGGAGGGGGCAAGAAAAATTGACGGCGGGGAGAGCGTGCCGTTTGTCGCTAGTTGGAATATCTCGTCGCTGCCGATCGACTTAACCCGCTGTCGGGTGTTGTTTGACGGCAATGCTGAACTCAGCTACGAAGTGACTATGCAAAGCTCTGAGTTTGTTAGTTGCTTAATTGAGGTACTCCTGACTTTTCAGCGAACTCGTACTGTCGATTTTTCTAAAACGTTTTACCGCAAGCTGATGCGAATGGATGAATAACTTTCACCGCAGGCGCACTCCCAAAAGTCCGCAATTGACAATCAAGCAATTTAATCCGGGGCCCCCGGATTGATTCGTGGAGCGAGAAAAAAGCTCCGAATCCCGATCGCCAGCCCCCGGATCAGTGGGGTCGCTTTCTTCAATTCTTTAATCTAAAATCGATTGACGGGCGCTATAACTGGCGCACCAATAGTGTAACGCCTCGATGGCAACATTACATGATTGGTGCGCCAGTCCTATTTGAGAAGCGGAAATAGTAAGTGAGTTGTTGGAGCATTCTCAATAATCCCTTTGGGGGTCAGCACTTATCCCCATTCCTAAAGTAAATCTACCGCAGTTTTCAGTTGAGCGTGATACAGATTTCGCGTAGGGGTTCAGAAAACGCCTGAGTCCCTACCTGTATTTCATCGAATTGAAAACTGTTGTATTTGTTGTGGAACAAGCCCAAAAGCCTATTTCGGACATTGGTGCAAGATGTGAGGCAAGACACATTTCCCGGACCAAACTCCCCACTTTTTCCATGTATTAATTTTTGTAAAAATTCTCAGCAATATTACTGATATATGTCAGGATGAGAACTAAATTAGGATGAGTTAATTTCTACTAAAATAGATTAAATAATCCCACCTGTCATCAGCAAGAATTTTCAGTAATCTTGCGATCGAATGGATTTAATATAAGTCCTGATTTTGGGATGGGGGCGCTCTGAGACAATTTCTCAAACGCCATTAGGGCGATCGCATTGTCATGCTCAAATTTTGCAAGTAAGCGGCCGAAAGCCGAATTAAATTATAGCAATTCCTTTTAGCCACTATCTAGCAAACACTTAAGTAGCACAACGCCAAACATCAGTTATTGTAATTACTTTTAAGTAATGTTGAGTAAGTAGAATAACTGAGAAAACGCTACAGATGAGGTATGATAGCGACAGATGAAAACCTACCTATTAATTTTTGCCAGAGGTATATTATGGCTCTCATAACTAATGATCTCAATACTCCTGCTTTGACAGCAGAGCAACTTGCCCAATTTATCGTTGGAGATACAGGCACTGTCGTTCCTGGTACTGCGAAATTTACGGGGGACAATCGGGCTGCAGGCACTTTTGGGGGAGGTATTTCCGACGGGCTAAATATTGAAGCTGGTGTTATTTTCAGCACCGGAAATATCGGGGATACAGCAGGCTTTATGAGTACAAATCTTGGTCAGCCGGGGGATGCCGTTCTTACTCAGCTTCTTGTTGATACGAAATCAACAGTGACTAATACTAATGATGCTGCCGTTCTCGAATTCGAGTTTCTACCCAAGCAAGGCCAGTTTAGTTTGGAATACGTGTTTGCTTCTGAGGAGTATAACGAGTTTGTAGGGACATCATTCAACGATGTATTTGGCTTTTACCTGAATGACGTATTCATTTCCGCAATTCCTGGGGCTGCTGAACAGATTGTTTCCGTCAATAATATTAATAACGGCAAAAACCCAGGGTTATACGTTGATAACACGACGGGTATATTTAAAACAACATTTGATGGTTTTACAAAGGTATTGTCCACGCCACAGGCATTTGTCATCCCAAATGTTCCGAATCGCCTGAGAATAGCGATCGCTGACACTAGCGACAGTAGCTTTGACTCGGCAGTTTTTCTAACTGCTCCTCCCAGTTTTAATTTCTCCCAACCTACATATCAAGTCCAGGAAGATGGGAAAGTAATCGAGGCAGCAATTACCATCAACCGCACAGGCATTACTAACGGCACTTCCAAGGTAGACGTAAAGTTAAGTAACGGCAGTGCTACAGGCGGGGCTACCTTGGGATTAGGGGTAGATTTTATTTTCACCACCCAAACCGTCAACTTTGCCCCCGATCAAACCACTGCCGAAGTTATCGTTCCCATCAACGATGACAGCTTAGTTGAACCGACAGAAGACCTCACCCTGACATTAACAAATCCCGCCAATGCCAGGATCGGCATCACCCAGAACACTGCCACCTTAAATATTATTACCGACAATGATACCGCAGGGATTACCGTCACCTCAGAGCCTACAAACACCGCTCTGGCAGAAGGCGGCAGCCCCAATACTTACAGAGTAGCGCTCAGCAGCCAACCCACCGAACTGGTAATCTTCACTCTTAAACCAGACACCCAGACAGACTTGGGGACAGGCGCTGGAAACCCCGTCAGCTTTAACTTTACTCCCAGCAACTGGAACGTCACTCAAACTATCACTGTTCGAGCAGTAGACGATGCCGTAGCTGAAGGCCCTCACAGCAGCATCATTACCGGTAGTGTCACCAGTGCCGACGCTAACTACGACGGTACTACTGTACCCGTCACCCTGGACGGCACTGCTGTTGCCAATCTGACTTTGCCAATTACCGACAACGACACTGCACAGGTAAAAATTACCGAAACTGGCGGCAGCACCAAAATCGGCGAAGGCGGGGCTACCGATAACTATACAGCGGTGTTAACCACCCAGCCAGCAGCCGATGTTACTGTCACCGCCTCCCCAGACGCCCAAAGCGACGTGGGGGCTGGAGGCGGAAGCCCGATCGCTCTTTCCTTTACTCCCAACAACTGGAACGTGCCTCAACTGGTCACTGTTCAAGCCGTGGACGATGGTGTAGCTCAAGGCACGCGCTCCAGTACGATCGCCCACCAAGTCACCAGTACAGACGCGAAATACAACCTGATTGCTACTGCCTCCGTTGTTCCCCAAATTACCGACAACGATACCGCCGGAGTCACAATTACTCCTACCAGCACGACTGCAGCCGAAGGCGGCGCGACAGGCAGTTACAAGGTAGCGCTGACTAGCAAACCGACTGCGCCTGTTAATGTCAACTTCAACACGGGCATTCAAATCGAGTCGATTTCCACATTTACTTTCACCTCTGACAACTGGAACTTACCGCAAACAGTCACGGTGAAAGCTACCGACGACAGTTTAGTCGAAGGGCTGCACACAGGCACGATCGACCACAGCATCGCCGCCGGTAGCGCGGCGGAATACCTGCCAGTGGCGATCGCGCCCGTCACCGTCAGCATCACCGATAATGATGTCGCTAATCCCAATACGCCCAGCGTCACGATCGCACCTGCAAGCGCGACTGCAGCAGAAGGCGGCGCGACAGGTAGTTACAAAGTTTCGCTCAACACTAAACCGACTGCTAACGTTACCCTCAATGTCGCTGGGGGCAGTCAAATAAATGCGATCGCGCCGCTAGTTTTCACTGCAGCTAACTGGGATGTGCCGCAAACAGTAACGGTGACAGCCACCGACGACACTGTTGTCGAAGGAACCCACAGTGGGTTGATTCTTTCCAGCGTCGCAGCCGGCAGCGCTGCCGAATACTTGCCAGTGGCGATCGCACCAGTTACTGTCACCATCGCCGACAACGATACAGCTACCTCGACCTCCGGGGTCAAAATTTCT
>JARCMA010000386.1 GCA_030248405.1 Microcoleus sp. MP8IB2.171 | reverse complement strand
TTTTGACTCATTTTAACTACTATCTTTGCACATTTTCAGCGCTAAAACGACCCCAAGTCTTTTGATGTAAGGGTTTTAGGCTTTTTCAGCAAACCCTAGGTAGCAAATCAAGATCGACAAAGGAAGCCTTCGACGTATACGATTCTTCGGTTTCCACAAACCGAATCCCATACTGTTCGCATAACTGATAAATACGAGATTTTAGCCTGCCAGTTGGAATTTGAACAAAATTTTGATTAGTTTTAGATCCCAAATTAACACCATTTTTCATTCCAGCATTCCAGCCGAATACTACAGTGCCAATTTTATTGAGTAAGCAATGATTTATTACTTTTCGAGCTGCTTTGTTGACAGCATCTCGCATGGTGCGATTGCGATTCTCAGTTAAACGCTCCAATCGCTTTGACCAGTAACCATTCGTTTTCCCTTCCATTAAAAACGCAACACGCTTGTTATATCCTTGATTGATGGACTTCAGATGTCGTCCGTCAATTATTAAGCTAGTCCCCACATTGCTGATACAAGTCAACCAATTGTTCATCCCGTGGTCGATCATCAAGGCATTGGATTGATCTACCTCTACTTGGACATCTTTCGATTTGTAAATCAACTCTAAATAGAAGGAACCGTTTCGAGGTATAATCCTATATTCTCTGATTGCTTTGTAGTCTAGGTTGGTAGGCATAGGGAGATAGAAAGCATCCAAGCCGAACCAAGTTTTAACTTTGCTGCCCAATGGGAATCTCAGTAATCCATCCTTAAGCCGGACAGAGCGACCTGTATAAGTCACTAGAGCTAGACCGCCTTGTCGATAATTTGGCAATCTTGGTCTTTGGGTTACAGTGCCTTTACCAATTCCTTTCAGTAGTCCAATGTAGGATTTAAAAGACTCAGCGACGGTAGTTAAAATCTGTTGCGCGGTATCGGAATAAAATGCTTTGTAATGCAAGTTATGATTTTCAGTGCCAAGCACTTTGTGCAACTGGGCCCTACTCGGGATTTTGCCTGTTTTAAAGTACATTTGACGAGCATAATATATTCCGCAGTTCGTCAACTTCGCTGACTCGCTGCACAGAAATTCTAGAATTGCTTTTAAGTCTTTAGTTTGGCTGATTAAATTCTGTTGACATCCAAACATATTCTCTTTCCTCCTTGTTACAGTATACTAGCATAGTAGGCTTTCATTCTGTCAACAATAAACAATATAATTCTGTTTGTATTCATGATTTGACCCGTGCTGTAGATCTATTTAACACAGGTCAAATCTGTCGTAGCCTATCTTCGGCTATGAAGGAATTAATTGAGAATAAAAATGTTAGGCGACGGTCGTCGCTGCCGATTTCCTCCCCATGTCTAAAGCCAGGGGCTTATCGCTAGTTTTTTGGTGAATAAACAGGGCTTGATTCTAATGAGGAGGAAGGAAATAATTATCACACATTCCCGAGTCTAATACCAGTTCAAAAAACAATGCAACTGTAGGCCCGTGATCCAAACTGATATCCAGTCAATCATTTCCCATGTGACAACTCCACACACTTAACGGAAGACCGTTACAGCGTGGGCTTCTTAAGAAATTAAGGAGCGTGTCATTAGTCTCAGTGGCTCGTTACGCTCTTGGTTGCTACGAGTGCTTCGGAATATATAGGCACTTCAATGTACAGGTTTGGCAAACCGTTTTCTAGCATTGAACACTGCGGTCAGTAATTAAACATACCTCTGGAGTTAAGGGGAAAGTGTTACTGGTAAAAACCTGGGCAAACATTGACAAAGAAAACCACTCCGTAAGGAGTTGAACTCAAATTAGTTCAAAAAAGAATTCCCTCATTATATTTACTTATAGTGGGGGATTCTTTTAAAAACAAGCTAGGATCGCTCATGGGAGCATCGACAAAAAGATAACTTATTGTGCTTTGATGTCGTCATCCACACGCTCACGGCTCAACGCTTACGGCGTAGGAGGTTGTAAGCGTGTGGAATCCTTAACTTCAGCAAGCATGAACATCCCACACTAACCGAAGCGGCCTTCGTGTGGGGATTCCCGTCTGTCGAGCTAAAATCTAAAATCTAAAATCTAAAATCTAAAATCTAAAATCTAAAATGGTAGAAGCCGGAGACTTAACCGAAAGAGAGGATAATATAAGTCCAGGACGCACGGGTAGTCAGAAACCGGGTGTTTTTCATAGCAATAGTTCATTATAGCCCGCCTAAACGAGCAAAAACCCGGTTGCGAGGCGTCGTCCATGCGTCCTGGATTGTACTAGAAACCTGCTACCTGAGAATCTTGAGACTCTCACCAGTGCCAGGTCTAGTTATAAAAAAGAACTAAACTGTCTGTGTGTAGTAGTCTAAATGATGGTACTGGATGCTTCTAGGCATCTGTAAACCCTCTCACAGGTAGTGGCTCAAGGATATACATACGGGTTTTGCAGGGTTCCCGGCTGATGGCGCTAAAAACTCTGCATTTTTGACGGGGAATGTAGTCCCCGTGTCGTGTTCCTCTTTGGACTAAAGTCACAAAGTTTCTATACTTCCCATATTTATTTATGAAAACCGTTCTGATTGTAGAGGACGATTTGGTTAATGCTCGGGTTTTTTCCAAAATTCTGACTAAGCGGGGGGGCTTAGCCGTGAAGCACACGGAAAATGTTGAAGAGGTGATGCAGATTGCTGCCAACGGCGAAGCTGATTTGATTTTAATGGATGTGTCTCTTTCGCGCAGCGTGTACCAGGGCAAATCTGTTGACGGCATTAAGATTACTCAACTGCTCAAAGCTGACCCGCAAACGGCCTCGCTGCCGATTATTTTGGTGACTGCTCACGCGATGGCTGGTGATAAAGAAACATTTCTGGATCAAAGCGGTGCCGACGGTTACATCTCTAAACCTGTGGTAGACCATCAAGAGTTTGTTAATCAAATTAAGGCTTTGCTGCCTGATTGAGTGAACCATACATGAAGAAAAAATAAGAAGGAAGAAGGAAAAAGGAAGCAGGAAGAAAGAATCGTTTGTTTGAACCAACAAACAATTAAAACTCTAGAATTACAAAGTTTGCTTAAACTCTGAATCTTCCTTCTTCCTTCTTCCTTTGGATGTCCCAATTACACAATGCTATGAGTTCGGACTTTGAATTATTGAGGCAAAATTTGAGATTTTTCAACTCATGAAATCGAAGTGTGCGTTGCGGCGAGGAACCAAATTATCCTCAGTGAGCGCAACGCTGTTCACTCATTCATGCAATCTCAAAACTATTATTAGTCTTCGTCCTCATCGAAGTCAAAACCGATATCATCATCATCATCATCGTCAACATCAGGTCCCAAGGTATCATCCTCAGTCTCAGCGACAAAATCGTCCTCATCAACCTCAACTTCCTCAAAATCCTCATCAGGCTCAAGATCAGACGGGCGCCCGACATCAAAACCGCTCTCGATCGTATAAGCGCGGCGCGCAGTACGGTCATCAAGTACCACATCCTCCTGTAAATCGTGGATGTCGTCATCAAACACAGCACCATCAAAACCGGCATCCTGCACCCCAGCATCTTCGTAGGCATTGAACCCAGTACCCGCAGGAATCAGGCGACCGATAATCACATTTTCCTTGAGCCCGCGCAGCCAGTCAGACTTACCTTCGATCGCAGCCTCAGTCAACACCCGCGTAGTCTCCTGGAACGAAGCAGCAGAAATAAAGCTGTCGGTATTCAGCGAAGCCTTAGTAATCCCCAGCAACACCGGAGTATAATCCGCCGGCGCCCCACCAGTAATTGACATCGCCTCATTCACCTGCTCAACCTGCCGCAATTCTACCAACTCGCCGGGGAGCATAGTAGTATCGCCGCCATCTTCCATCCTGACTTTGTTGGTCATCTGGCGGACGATGACCTCGATGTGCTTATCAGAAATATCCACGCCCTGAGACTGATAAACCGATTGCACCTCATTCACCAAAAACGTCTGTACCTGTTGGAAACTCTCCAAAGCAGCCTCAAAAGTAGACTGCCGCTCCTTGAGCACGTGGAAGAACACCTCCAGAATTTCGTGAGGGTTAGCAGGCCCGTCGGTCAAAGCTTCGGCGACGCCTACGCGCTGTCCGTCGGAGACGATCGGGTTTTGACCAGGCAACAAAGGATACTCCTCAATCCGGCCATCATCCTCAATCACCGCAAGTTCTACAACATCGTCATCAGTAACCACGCGAGCCGTCCCCGGCCGCTTGGCTAAAATACAAGCTTCCTTCGGCTTCCGCCCTTCCAGAAGTTCCTCAATCCGTGGCAAACCCTGAATGATATCCCCAGTCTTTGCCCGCTCAAACACCAGAATCACCAAATTGTCACCCCGCTGCACTAAGTCGCCGTCGTCTACGTGCAGCACAGCACCGGCCGAAACCCGGTAAGGACGAGCCACCCTGAGCAAGAGTTTCGCCGATTCTGTCTCCGTCTCCGGTACAACCTTCACAACTTGGCCGGACTCTTCGAGAACAACCCCCGGAGCTATTTCGGTACCAGCCACCAGCAGTTGACCCGGATTCACATCCGGCGTACCCGCCACAGAGATCGAAATAGAATCCGCATCTCGCATCACCAACAGTCGGCGCACTGGTTCGCCCTGCCCCTCACGGATGCCCCGAACGATACCCGCTTCTTTGCAGAGAATCTCCGTGCGGGCGACTACTGCCCCGGGCGCGATCGACTGTCCATCTTCGACCAACAGCCGCGTGTGAGTGCTGCCCTGAGTCGGATCGGCAGATACGTCCCGCCGAATCACTAGCGATTCCAAAATGACTAGCTGCAAGCGGAAAGTCTTTGAAGCTCGATCGCCCCCATCAGCCAGGGGCATCGCCAACTCTTGCGAGGCAATAACGTCTTCAGGCGAACCCCAAGCCGGGCCCGAACCGTCCGCCCCAAAAGCCATAGCATCATCCTCATCCGGCAGCAGCTCGATATCCGCCGCCAGTTGCGGAGCTCCCGAACCAATTTCCAAAATAAGCTGAGTTCGCAGCAGTTCCAATCCCTCGACAGATTTGACGCGCTCCCCATCCTTATAAGGCAGTCGCTGCACCGCTTTCAAAGAGATCGACTCATTCAGCGCCGTCTGAGAAGGCACTGGTGGCTTATCCGGCACCGGAAACTCCACCACAGGCCGCAGCAGCAAAGCTGGGCCCTCGGGAGTTTCGATATACTCGGCATAGCCCAACTCTTCGGCAACTAAGCCTGGGAAAATTTCTTGACCGGGGTTGACGATTTGACCTTCCCCGAATGTTAGCGGCGGGCGGTCAACTACATGGAGTGTCCCCGGCTTAATCACAATTTCCCGGAGGATGTCATTTTTCTGAGTGATTTCCACTGCCCCGCTGGTTTGGCAGAAAATATCCTTAACGACTTCTGTACCGGCTTCAACGTACTGGCCATCTTCCACCAGCAGCAATGAAATATCTTTATTTACCTCGTGGCACTCTTCCGGTATCCAGAGCAGAGTGCCGCCTTTGACCACTTCGTAGCCAAGTTTAGCTTTGCCGCGCTTGTGGACTTCCACCCCCCCGTACTTGACAATGCCTCCTGTAGCTGTGCGGTAGCTGTCGTCGAGCAGTTCCGCTACCACTTCCCCGTTGATGACTTTGCTCCCGGGAGCCGTCTTCAGGGAAAACCGCTGCTTAGAAGATGTTTCGATCGTGTAGTGTTCGCGGCCGCCTGCACTTTCTGCCCGCACGACTGCTTGGTCGAGCAGGACTTGGGCGGTGATAATTTCGATTTCTCTGGGGTCAGCGATGCGGACTACGCCGCCGTGTTCGGAGACGAGTTTAGTTTCGGCAATCACGCTTTCGGCCGGAATGCGATCGCCATTTTTCACCGCTGGTTCGGCGCCGGGGGGCAAGTTGTAGACCTCTCCTGAGAGAATCCAAATCAGCCCGCCTTTGCTGGCTGTGCGGGTTGTGTTCCCTTGGCGGTCGGTTTTTTCTTCAGGCACCAAATCCGCAAATTTGGCTTCTCCGGCTAAGTCGGAAGCCACGTCTGTAGTCACTTTTTCAGTGGTTTTGCGGGCGGCGCGACCGACGATCGGCACTTCTGCTAAAACTTGACCGGGGATGGCACGCTGTCCGTCTTTGACCATCAGAGTAGAGCCCTGGACGATCGCTAATTCGATTTTCAGTTTTTGATTTTTGGCGCCGGATTTCCCTTCTTCAAATCCGTCGCCCTCAAATACAAGTTTGCCGTTGTTTTCTGCCACCAGTGCTTCTTCGCCGTGTCTGGTGCGGAAGGAGCGAGTACGCAAGTTCTTGAATTTCACTACGCCGGGGAAGGGTGCGCGTTCTTGTTTGGCGACTTCTCCGGTGAATACGCCGCCGGTGTGGAAGGTACGCATGGTGAGCTGGGTTCCCGGTTCCCCGATCGACTGAGCTGCAATAATCCCGATCGCTTCTCCCATGTCCACCATTTTCAAGTGGGCGAGACTCCAGCCATAGCAGTGCTGACAAACCGATCGGGTAGATTCACAAGTCAGGGGCGATCGTAAATACACCTCTGGCACCCCAGAATTACCAATTTCCCCCGCCAACTCCTCAGTAATTGGCTGATTTCGGACAGCTTTTTCACTGCCGTAAGCCACGATTTCCCCGGTTTTGGGGTGCACCACATCTCTGGCGAACACCCGCCCTAGCAGCCTGTCCTTGAGGGGAATCAGCACAGTTGCTCCGTCCGTCATCGGCCGCACTCGAATTCCCCGCTGGGTGCCGCAGTCCACTTCCCGCACAATTACATCTTGGGACACATCCACCAAACGGCGGGTGAGATAACCAGAGTCCGCCGTCCGCAACGCTGTATCTACCAAGCCTTTGCGCGCGCCGTAGGAAGAGATGATGTATTCGGTGACAGTGAGTCCTTCGCGGAAGTTGGTTTTAATTGGCAAGTCGATGATTTCGCCTTGGGGGTCAGCCATCAATCCGCGCATTCCGACTAGCTGCCGTACTTGAGAAATGTTTCCCCGCGCCCCAGAGAATGCCATCATGTAGACCGAGTTGAGGGGGTCTGTGGCTCGGAAGTTTTTGACTACTTCGTCTTTGAGGTCTTCTGATGTGCTGTTCCAGGTATCGATTACTTTTTGGAAGCGTTCGACTTCGGTGATTTCACCTCTGGTGTATTTTTGTTCAGTGATGCGGATTTCTTCTTCGGCTGCATCTAGGAGCGATCGTTTTGACGGGGGAACCTGCAAATCGTCTACGCTAATCGAAACTCCCGCTCGTGTCGCAAAGCGGAAACCCAAGTCTTTGAGTTTGTCCGCCATTTGCGCTGTACGGGCCGTTCCGTAGTGCATGAAGGACCAAGAGATTAATTTTTTGAGCTGACCTTTGTCAACAACACGATTGCGAAAAACAATTTCCTTATTTTCTGTCATTTTTCTGAGTAGTGGTAATTGGTAATTGGTAACTTTTACTGCCGTTCGACTTCGGCTCCCCTGAGCGAAGCCGAAGGATTGAGGAACCGCGTAGCCGAAGTATTGGTAATTGGTAATTGGTAATTGGTAATTGATAAGTAGAGCGGCGGAAAAAAACAACAAGCATTTTGTAGGGGCTGGTTTAGCGTATAAGGAACAGAACTAAGCTAGGAGATGAATGCACTCACCTGCCATTCCCATGATAAAGTTTATTTGCACCTACCTACTTAATTGGTAATTAGTAACTTTTACTGCCCTTCGACTTCGCTCATCAACCGCATCGCTGAAAGTATTTGTAAGTAGTAATGGGTGAATTTTCTGGTTCAAATCACTATTATTTGTTAGCGATTATTTGTCAGTTATTACCCATTACCTCTTATCCATTACCTCTTACCCCTTACCCATTTCTAATTGTTAATTACCGATTCGATCGTTTGGTGATAGATAATCCTGCCCGGAGTAGTGCGAATAAATTGATTGATCAACTTGCCCTCTGCGTCTTCCCGAACCCGACGGAACTTGTATTCTTTCGTCACTATACCGTCGGTAGAGCGTTCCACCTTCAGCGGTTCTCCCTCGGGTTCTGCGTTTTCTATGGCGCCTTGAAACCTCACCCACACATAAGAGTGCAAGTCAACGACTCCTTGTTCGTAAGCGACAACCGCGTCGGTGAGGTTTGAGAAATAGTGACCGGCTCCTTTTTGAGCGTCAGGATTTTCGGCTGTCAAGTAATAGCAACCGAGCACCATATCTTGAGAAGGAGTAACGATCGGTCTTCCGGTTGCCGGCGACATAATGTTGTTAGAAGCCAGCATCAGCAAGCGCGCTTCCGCCTGAGATTCCAGAGACAAAGGCACGTGTACGGCCATTTGGTCGCCGTCAAAGTCAGCGTTAAAAGCCGGACAGACTAGCGGGTGAAGCTGAATCGCCCTGCCATCCACCAAAATCGGCTCAAAGGCTTGAATCCCCAAACGGTGGAGGGTCGGCGCCCGGTTTAGCATTACTGGGTGTCCTTCAATCACCTCCTGAAGCACGTCCCAAACACTGGGATCGTTGCGCTGGATCAGTTTTTTGGCGGCTTTGATGTTGTTGACCAATCCTTGGCGGATCAAGCGGTGGATGACGAAAGGCTGGAAAAGCTCGATCGCCATTTCCCTCGGTAAACCGCACTGATGAATTTTCAGTTTCGGCCCCACAACAATTACCGAACGTCCAGAATAGTCAACCCGTTTACCCAGCAAGTTTTGCCGGAAACGACCTTGTTTCCCTTCAATAATGTCTGACAACGACTTCAGCGGACGGTTATTTGCGCCCACCACAGTCCTGCCCCGGCGGCCGTTATCAATCAGCGCATCCACGGCTTCTTGTAACATCCGCTTTTCGTTGCGAATGATAATTTCCGGCGCCAAAATTTCTTGCAATCTGGCCAAGCGATTATTGCGGTTAATAACTCTCCGATAAAGGTCATTAAGGTCACTCGTTGCAAAACGTCCACCGTCTAGCTGTACCATCGGCCGCAAGTCCGGCGGAATCACCGGAATCACATTGAGCACCATCCAATCGGGATGAGAACCCGTAGCGATAAAGTTGTCAATTACCCGCAAACGTTTAATTAACTTCGCGCGTTTTTGACCTTTAGCATTAGCAATATCTTCCCGCAGCTTTTCCGCTTCACTTTCTAGCGGAATATTTTGCAGCAAAACTTGCAAAGCTTCAGCACCGATTCCTACTTCTACGCCCGTCAGCGTGGAATCTTCACTGTAAAGTTCATCTTCTATTTCCAGCCAAGCATCTTCTGTGAGCAATTGCTTGTATTGGAGCTTTTCAGCATTACCAGCATTCAACACAACATAGGCATTGAAATAGACAATTTGTTCGACATCTCGCAGCGGCATATCTAACAGAATCGCCATGTAACTGGGGATGCCTTTGAGATACCAAACGTGAGCTACTGGAGCTGCTAATTTAATGAATCCCATGCGGTGGCGACGGACGCGAGATTCAGTGACTTCAACACCGCATCTCTCGCAAACAATGCCTCTATGACGAACTCGTTTGTACTTACCACAATGACATTCCCAATCTTTTGCAGGCCCAAAAATGCGCTCGCAAAACAAGCCGTCCATTTCAGGTTTCAATGTTCTGTAGTTGATCGTCTCAGGTTTTGTCACCTCGCCAGTTAGCTGACCATTGGGTAAAGTTCTCTCTCCCCATTGTCGAATTCTTTCTGGTGAAGCTAACCCAATCTTTACATAATCAAATCGTTGTTCTATCTTAGCCATTCTTGACTCCAATCGATGATTTACTTGAAATTATTGGCTGTAATTTATCTTTTTTGATTAATTCTTTCGGGATTAAATCAATGTCAGACTCCTTTATATGTGACATTATTTTTAATGTCATAAATTACACTTCTGGATAATCCAAATTCCAGAGCAATCTTAGGGATGGATTCTCCAGCTTTAATTCGTTCTCGCACATCCTGTGCTTGAGTAAAAGTCAGTTTGCGATCGATAGATCCACCCATACGAGGAATGGGAACTTCTTCGCCTTCTTGCTTCCAAGTGACGTGATATTTAATATCGTGTATAGTTTTGCGACCGACACTGTATGCTTCAGCTACATCCTTCATTCTCTCTCCTGCTGCTAGTTTTTGCCGGATTTCTCGCACCTGTTCCCAGTCTAATTTGGCATTGGAAAGGGGATGACTTTTTCCTTGGGTGCGTCCTTTTTTGGAAGCATCTAATAAATTCTGAGAACGAGTACCAGCCCAGAGGTGTTCTGGATTAATACAACTGGGAGTGTCGCAGGTATGGCAAGCATCGATATAAGTTGGAAGTTCATATCCTAATTTCTCTGCTAAAACAGCACGAGTAACTGTTGCCTGTTTTCCATCTTTTGTAACATACTTGCCATAGCCGGCACCGTCTTTTGCGCCTTGAAAAATTATGCAGCCGTTGTCTTGAATTTCTCCTACAAATCGTGGGGAAACTGTGATGAAGTTATCGGGGATATTTGCCTGAAGTATCTTAGTAATAGTTTCATGTTGTACCCCATACTCTCTTGCTAGGTGGTTTTTGGTTGTTCCAGATAAATATTTAGTCTGAATTTCTCGCAGTTGTTGGATAGACAATTTACCACTTCCCGGAATACTTTTGCGTCTGGGAGTTTTGCGATCGCGCTTCATCATCTGTCCGGTATTCTCAGCAGCCGATCCCGCTATGAGATGTTCCGGGCTGATGCAGCTTGGATTATCGCAGGTGTGGCAAGCAAAATAACTGGAATGGAGGAATCCTGCTATTTTTGATTCGAGGACTAATCGGTGGACTAATACCGTTTTGCCATCGATCCACTTGCGCCCGTAACCATTGCCAAACTTACTGCCTTGCCAGTTAATACAGCCTGTCGCCCGGTCAACTTCTCCTTCTATTCCTGGGACAACTGTTACAATAGTCATGTCAGCGTCTCTCCTTGTTAGAGCGTTGATTCGCCTCAGCAGTGGTACGAACACTACTGAGGCATTTTCATTGGAGATTGTCGATTAAAGATTAAAGAATTGAATGTTGTCAAAAAATCTTTAATCTTTAATCTTTAATGCCTAATCCTCGTCTTCGTCGCGAGAAAGCGATTCGTAGGTAGGGCGGGAGGGCGATCGCTTGCCCCCAGCATCCGCCATCAAATCCACCTCAACGTGCTCGCTGCCCTCGTCGGATGTATTCACCTTGTGCACGGCAATATCCAAGCACAAAGATTGCAACTCACGCATCAGCACCTTGAAGGATTCCGGCGTACCCGGGCGCGGAATAGCTTTGCCCTTGACGATCGCATTCAGCGCTTCATTCCGTCCCTGCATATCGTCCGACTTCACAGTCAGCAGTTCTTGCAAGGTGTAAGCGCAGCCAAATGCTTCCAGGGCCCAGACTTCCATTTCTCCAAACCGCTGACCCCCCTGCTGCGCTTTGCCGCCCAAAGGCTGCTGCGTTACCAGCGAGTAAGGGCCTGTGCTGCGGGCGTGGATCTTATCGTCTACTAAGTGCACCAGCTTCAGCATATAGGCGATGCCGACTGTGATGGGGCGATCGAACGGTTCACCAGTTCGGCCATCGTAGACAATAGTCTTGCCGGGGTGCTTTTCGTTAAACACCCAAGGCTTGCCGGTTTTTTCGCGCGCCTCCTGTAACTTGCCGTGTACGGTTTCCCGCGACTTCTCAGCGCCGTGCATTTCATCAAAAGGCACCATCTTGAACCGCATGGACAGATTTTCGCCCGCCCATCCCAGCAAGCACTCAAAAATCTGACCTACGTTCATCCGCGACGGTACGCCCAAGGGATTGAGCACTATGTCAACCGGAGTCCCGTCGGGCAAATAAGGCATATCCTCCATCGGCAGAATCCGGGAGACGATGCCTTTATTCCCGTGGCGGCCGGCCATTTTGTCGCCGACTTGAATTTTGCGCTTTTGAGCCACGTAGACGCGGACGACCATGTTGGCGCCCGGGGGCAGTTCGTCGCCCTGTTCGCGGGTAAACACCCGCACGTCCACCACGCGGCCTTTTTCGCCGTTAGGGACGCGGAGGGAATTGTCGCGCACGTCGCGGGCTTTTTCCCCGAAAATTGCCCTCAGCAGTTTTTCTTCCGGCGGTTGGTCGGATTCGCCCTTGGGGGTGACTTTGCCGACTAGGATGTCGCTGGCTTCTACCCAAGCACCTTTGCGGATAATGCCCTGTTCGTCTAGCTGGCGCAGCGCGTCTTCGCCGACGTTAGGAATTTCGCGGGTGATTTCTTCGGGGCCGAGTTTGGTTTGGCGGGCTTCGATTTCGTATTTTTCAATGTGGATGGATGTGTAGACATCTTCGTACACCAAACGCTCACTAATTAGCATGGCGTCTTCGTAGTTGTAGCCTTCCCAGGGCATATAAGCTACGAGGATGTTGTGACCCAGAGCGAGTTCTGCTCCTTCGGTGGAGGAACCGTCGGCGAGCACTTGACCTGCTACGACGCGATCGCCTTCATAAATCAGCGGACGCTGGTTTAAACAAGTATCTTGGTTTGAGCGCTGATATTTTTGCAGTTCGTGTTCGATGCAGCCGGAGTATTTTTGCTTCCAAACCGAGGGCTGTTTGACTTTGAGTTCGTCGTATTCCCGAATCAGGAAATGTTCTTCACTGGAATTCGACTCGGCATCTACAGCTAGGGGCTTGACAATAATCCGGGTGGCGTCGATGTAAATCACCTCGCCGTTAATCCGGGAAACTACAACCATCCCGGAATCTCGCGCCGCCTGAGCTTCCAAGCCCGTACCGACTAGCGGCCGTTCTGGTTTCAGTAGCGGCACAGCTTGCCGCTGCATATTCGAGCCCATCAGAGCTCGGTTGGCGTCGTCGTGTTCCAGGAACGGAATCAGCGATGTCGCCACGGAGACGATTTGCACTGGCGAAATCGCCATGTAGTCCACCTGCATCGGAGTGGTGGTGGTAAATTCTTGGCGGTAGCGGACGGCTACGGTTTCGCCCAAGAGGTTGTTGTTTTCGTCGAGGCTGATGTCTCCGGGGGCGACGCGCAAATCGTCTTCTTCATCGGCTGTCATATAAACAGGGGCTTTGTCGCGCAGCACCTGTCCTTTTTCTACTGGATAAAAAGGAGTTTCAATGAACCCGTAGGAGTTGACGCGGGCGTGGGTTGCTAAGGAACCGATTAGACCGGCGTTGGGGCCTTCTGGTGTTTCGATCGGGCAAATCCGGCCATAGTGGGACGGGTGAATGTCCCGTACTGCAAACCCGGCGCGTTCCCGAGTCAGACCTCCAGGGCCCAAGGCGGAAAGCCGACGTTTGTGAGTCAGTTCTGCCAAAGGGTTGGTTTGATCCATGAACTGCGATAGCTGGGAGGAACCGAAGAATTCCTTGATTGCTGCTACCAGCGGTTTGGGGTTGACCAGAGAAGCGGGGGTGAGGGAGTCGGCGTCGGAGACGGTCATTCTTTCGCGGATGATCCGTTCTAAGCGGTTGAGTCCGACGCGCACTTGGTTTTGTAGCAGTTCTCCGACACTGCGGACGCGACGGTTGCCTAGGTGGTCGATGTCGTCGGTGGAGCCGATGTCGAATTCGAGGTTTATTAGGTAGTCGATCGCTGTCAAGATATCTTGCGATGTCAGCACCCGCATGGTATCGGGGACTGTCAAGCGCAATTTTTTGTTGAGTTTGTAGCGGCCTACTCTGCCCAAATCGTAGCGTTTGGGGTCGAAGAAGCGGGAGTGGAGGAGCTGTTCGCCCCCCGCTACGGTGGGGGGTTCGCCGGGACGGAGTTTGCGGTAGAGCTCCATCAAAGCTTCTTCTTCGCCGAATTGTCCTTCTTTCTCGATCGTTTTTTGGAAGTATTCCGGGTGCCGCAGGGAGTCGTAGATTTCGCCGTCTGTGAGTCCCAATGCTTTGAGCAGCACCTGGGCTGAGAGTTTGCGGGTTTTGTCGATTCTCACCCAGACTAAATCGTTTTTGTCTGTTTCAAATTTCAGCCACGCGCCACGGTTGGGGATGAGCGAGGCGTTATACGAACGGCGGCCGTTTTTGTCGGTTTCCGATTTGTAGTAGACGCCGGGGGAACGCACGATTTGGTTGACGATTACTCGTTCCGCACCGTTGATGATGAAAGTGCCGCGCTCGGTCATCAAGGGCAAGTCGCCGATGAAGACTTCTTGTTCTTTAATTTCGCCTGTTTCTTTGTTAATCAGGCGGGTGGGTACGTACATTTGCACCGAGTAGGTGCTGTCCCGGCGCTTGGCTTCGTCTACGTCATATTTCGGGCGCTTGAGTTTGAAGTCTTTGCCCATGAAGTGGAGTTCCAGCTTGCCCGTGTAGTCTGTAATTGGGGAGAAGCTGTCGAGTTCTTCGATCAGTCCGGCTTCTAGGAACCAGCGAAAACTGGCCCGCTGGATTTCTATCAAATCGGGCAGGGTGAAGGCGAATTCTGTGTAATCTTTAGTGGTCATGGGTGTCCTTTTTCCGCAGTGGCTCTAGCTTTTTACATGGCGCCAAGGCTTGGCGTTTTTACCTTGTTGCGTTTTTTTGATGGATTGTGTGAGAGAATTTATATGATGTTTTCGAGCGCCTGCCAACTGCTGCAACGGTTATTTTTGCTGGTGGTTCGCAGTGGTTTTATGCGGATTTTGGCTACGATCGAGATGCTTTTAGCTTCGATCTCGTGGTTTTCCGGGGTAAATCCCCTACACTTTTGACTCCTAAAATTGACTTGACAGCTATTGCCAAATTGCTGAGGTTCCAAGTTTCTTCTGATGTGTAAGTTTGAGTGTGTAAGTTTGAGGTATTGCGTGAAGTTGTGACCGATCCCGAAGGTTAGCGTACTCGCGTTGTGCTCGCGTTGTGTTGGTAGTTATCGGGCGACATCGCAGTCGCGGATACTAAGCCAACGCCCGATCGGTCGGTTCTTTTTATTATAGGACGCAAATCCGATCGCAACAGGCAACGCCAAAAGAATCTCCAATAAAGGATGAATCCGGTTTTTCAGGCAGGATAGAAATGGGATTTTCCCTATCGCTCGGCCCTAAATCGACCTATTTTCCTCGTTTCTTTGTTCTGCTATAGCTAAACTGAAAAACCGAATAGCTGACAGGCATTTTTGGTTGTCTGCTGGGACAAAGTTAAGAGAGAAACTCCTCTCAATTTAGCAACTTGCTCGGCTACGTAGTAGACGTAGGCTGGTTCGTTGCGTTTTCCCCGCTGGGGTACGGGGGCGAGAAAAGGGCAATCTGTCTCGACTAGGATGCGATCGCTATTTACCATACAAGCTGATTCTTGTATTTGCAAGGCTTTTTTAAAGGTGACTGTTCCGCTAAAACTGATGTAGAAACCTAGGTCTAAAAACCACTGGGTTTCTTCGGGTGTGCCTCCCCAGCAGTGCATGACCCCGCGCACTGGCCCGCGTGTTTGCCAAAAGTTCCTCAGCATTTGGGCCATTGGGGCGGCGGCGTCGCGACAGTGGATAATGACTGGTTTGTCAAGTTGCTGGGCGATTTCAAGCTGTGCCTCAAACACTTTAAACTGGTGTTCTCGATCGTCAGCTTTATAAAAGTCCAGTCCGGTTTCGCCGATCGCCACTACCCTAGAGTCCGAATTCGCTAATTCCCTAATCTGGCTCGCAGTCTCGTCTTTCCACTTGTCGGCATCTAGGGGGTGGAGTCCAACCGCAAACGAGACTTCGGCAAACTGATTGGCGATTGCTTGAATGCCGGCAAACTCTTCTGGCTCTACGCAAGAATGAACCAGCCGAACTACACCAGCTTCGCGCCAGCGTTCTCGAATGGCTTCTAACTCAGATTTGTAGGTCTCAAAGTTGATATGAACGTGAGTGTCGATGAGCTGCATGGGCTAATGGGAGAGGGGGAGAGGGGAAGAGGGGGAGAATCGGGAGAATCGGGAAAATCTTCCCTCTTGCTTCTTTCATCCATCCGTTAAATCCGTTACACAATCCGTTGCCGAACTTCCCTCGGACTTTTTCCCTCAACATCCGTTAAATCCGTTACACAATCCGTTGCCGAACTTCCTTTTGTCTTAGGATGCTACTTGTGTTTCGTGTGGCTTGAGGGTTCTTGCCAAGCGGGACTTTTTGCGATCGCCATTGTTACGATGGAGTACACCTTTTTTGACAGCCTTGTCAATTTTGCTGTAGGCCTCAGACATCCGTTGCTGGACTTCTTGCATTAATTCAGGTGTCGGAGTTGCGGCGTACTTCTCAACGGTCGCGAAATACTTTTTCATCAAAGTTTTTACCGCTGACTTGTAAGACTTATTGTACAAGCGGTTACGTTCGGCGATTTTGACTCGTTTGACGGCGGACTTAATATTTGCCATAGTTCAGTTGCTGGAAGTAGGTATTCATTGATACACCCTAGTCTCAAGACAGTCTCAAGACACGGGGATTTTGAAGGACAACCTTTTCGGGATCGATCCGCAAAAAGCTTGATTTTTAAAGGCGGAGTGAGACAGCCAACTTTCCATTAGCTCAGATTGAGCTGAGTCTGTGGCTACTTTTTGGCGACGCCCGCGCAATATTTTTTTATTGACTCATTTAACTGCCTGCTTTTTACCCCTGACAATACCCAAAGGTATGACACGGGTGTTACAGAGGCGTTTTGCGGTGTTTCCACCGTCACGAGTTAAAGTCAAGGTTTCTTGCGCGCAATTTTCAAGTATACAATAATTTGGCGTTTTTTTATAAAAAAATTATCAGGTGTTAGAAAAACTAATATAGCACCTATTCTGCTTAAAATCCAATTCTCTGAAAAATCCAAGTTAAGCTATAACAAAGAATACAGGTGATTTGGGCTTCGGCAAGAAGCACTTACCGAAGTTAGAAGGTAAAAAGCTGAAGGTAGAAGGTAGAAGGTAGAAGACAGCCGGATCTGAAGGTAGAAGGTAGAAGGCAGAATCAAAATTCTTCCGCTCGAACACTCTCCCTCTCGGATATTATCGGGGTCGGACACTTTCCCCCTCTGCGTTCCCACCCTCTTCCTCCGCACCTGGTTCTCTGGCGGGCAATTCCTAGAGAAGGTTGTGACTTGTCCTCAGTGTTGCAAAATCCTCGACAGAGATTTAAACGCTGCACTGAAGCCTTGGAAAATGCCGCGACTCTCGCGGTTTAAGCTTGTGGACTGGTGGTGGCCTACTTCTCTAGGAGAACCCCACAAAAATCCCCAATTGTCAAGCAAATGTTAGTGAAGTTATAGACGGCATTCCTAATCTCCATGCTGCGAATCATTACTCAGTGGGTTGAGGCACAAGCTGAACTGCGACGGATCTGCGATCGCACCCATGACGAACTTGTTGTTCACAAAGAAGCCACCGTGCGGGAGGTGCTGCAAGCTGTAAGGCGCAGAGGCGATCAGGCTGTGCTGCACTACACTGCTGAATTTGACCGCATGACCCTAAATGTGGAAGATTTACGGGTGAGCGGCGCCGAATTGGATGCTGCTTACCAGCAGGTGTCGAAAGAATTATTAAATGCCATCCGGCTGGCTTGCAAACAGGTAGAGGCGTTTCACCGACAGCGCGTACCCAAGTCTTGGGTGCAGTTTGGCGATGACGAGATTGTTTTGGGCAAGCGCTACACGCCGGTCGATCGCGCGGGAATTTACATTCCTGGCGGTCAAGCGTCCTATCCAAGCTCCGTGATCATGAATGCGGTTCCTGCCAAGGTCGCCAAGGTTCCGAGACTTGTGATGTGTACTCCCCCCGGACAGGAGAAGAAAATGAATCCTGCGGTGCTGGTAGCGGCTCAGGAAGCGGGAGTTGATGAGATTTATCGGGTAGGCGGGGCGCAGGCGATCGCAGCTTTGGCCTACGGTACGGAAACTATTCCGAAGGTGGATTTAATTACCGGGCCGGGGAATATTTACGTCACCCTGGCTAAAAAACTGGTTTACGGGACTGTGGGGATCGATTCTCTGGCTGGGCCCTCGGAGGTGCTGATTATTGCGGATGGTTCGGCAAATCCTGTACACGTGGCTGCGGATATGTTGGCTCAAGCTGAGCACGATTCGATGGCGTCGGCAATTTTGCTGACGGCGGATTCGGTGCTGGCTAGAAAGGTGGTGGCTGAGGTTGACAGACAGTTGGCAAATCACCCGCGCCGAACTTTAACAGAAAAGGCGATCGCCAACTATGGTTTAGTCGTGGTAGTTGACTCGCTCAAATCGGCTGCGGAACTCTCTAACGAGTTTGCGCCCGAACACTTGGAATTGCAAGTTGCAGATCCTTGGGCTTTGCTCGACCAAATTCGCCACGCTGGGGCGATTTTCCTGGGCTGTTCGACACCGGAAGCTGTGGGTGATTATTTGGCTGGCCCGAATCACACTTTGCCGACTTCTGGGGCTCCGCGCTATGCGTCGCCGCTGGGTGTCGAAACTTTTATGAAGCATTCGAGTTTGATTCAATATTCGCCGGCTGCACTTAAGAAGGTGAGTAGGGCGATTAATGTTTTGGCGGAAGCAGAGGGGCTTCCTTCTCACGCTGATTCGGTGCGGCTGCGGACTGAAAATGACGGAGAGGGTGAGTTTTAGATGGTAGATAGGAGATTGGCGATCGGGATTTACGCAATTCGGGCTTAAGAAACCCGGTTTCTTCCAATATCTTGCTTAAATGACGCAATTATGTTAAGAAACCGGGTTTCTGTGTAGGTAATGATGATGCGGCCCGGCAGCGCGAAGTTGTGGAAAGTAGCCGATAATTAACGCGAAGTCTAAAGTCTAATATCTGAGATTTAAAGGTGCATTATATTGAATACTATTTTGGTGGCGATCGACAATTCAGAGTTAGCGACTCAGGTATTGCAAGTTGTAGGACAATTTCAGCTAGAACCGACGGCAAAGGTGATTCTAGTTCATGTTGTCAGTTCTGGTACGTCGGATTTTGACGCGGTTGTCGATCGACCTCACGCTCAGGGAAAGGAGATTGCTTACCGAGAAGTGGAGAAGTTACTGCAATCTTATCAGCAAAAGTTGCCTTGCCAGAGCGAGTTAGAGATTGTTTCGGGGGAACCGGCGCAGGAGATTTTGCGTTTGGCGAATATTTATAAAGCGGACTTAATTGCGATCGGCTGTCGGGGTTTGACTGGTTTGAAGCGGATTTTGGAGGGTTCGGTGAGTGCTGAGGTT
>JARCMA010000385.1 GCA_030248405.1 Microcoleus sp. MP8IB2.171 | reverse complement strand
TCGGAACTGCGATCGGTTTGACTGATGCGAGAAGTTTTCGCCAGCAAAAACAGTATTGGCTGTCTGGATTGATGGGAGCTCAGGGTTATTTGTTGGCGGGTTTGTGCTGGATGGAAGCCACAGCTTCTAGTGGTGTGCAGGGGGTTATTTTGGGAGCTTTTGCGATCGCCTCTATGACGGTGGGAATGGGTTTGCGGAGCCATCAATTAGTTCACGCTTTGGTAGTGGCTGTTTTCTCTACGGGAATGTTTCTGTTTCTGAATGCTTGGAACATTTTTCCGGGGAGTTTCTTTGGGATTTTGTCACTGTCTAACGCTAGCTTCGGCTGGTTGCAGGTTTGGGGATCAATTGTGTTTTTTGGTTTGTTGGGAAGTGCGATCGGGCTTTGTTTGGGAGTGAGTCATTATTTAGTTGTGCCCGTGCTCAGGTGGTTGGGCTGGCGGTAGAAATTAACACCAAATCACTATGCTAATCGAGTCGCTGTCAATTAAACCCCTCTCCAGATTTTTAATCGTTTGTACTCTGGCGATCGCCCTTGTGCTCGGTGGGGCCAATTTAGCCAAAGCCGAATCACGCGATCAAACCGTAGATAGATTAACGGATTTCTTGTTCTACAAGGTTAATCCTGAACTCAACAATCGCAAACTGCAAGCGGGCGATCGCAACTATATAAATGAATGGCAGAGATTACGCACAGCAATAGATCCACGAGTTAAGCCCGCACAAGAAGTTTGCAATAGTCCTGGCCCAGGAGATATAGGATGGGAATTCACAGTAATTAACGGCGAGACATACGAGCAAACCTACGATCGCTTTGCAGATATAATTTTTTATAGCCGTCATCCTCAAACGACAGGACAGCAAATTAGTAGAGGTGATAAAGCCCGCAGCAATGAATGGTTAGCAATTCGACGCGAAATGTATATTTCCAATTGTGGACTGTGAGACTCGATCGCCTGACACCGCAGCATCGATCGAAGATAACTCCTAGAGTAGAGGTCATCTTTACACAACTCTGTAAAAAGAAAGGTTTTTAACCGATGAGTATTAAAAATTGGATATGCGATCGCACTCTTGTTACAACCAGAATTATTCCAGCCTTGCTTGGACTAATCGCCATTGGATCTACAAGTTTTGCCAGTGCTGCCCCACAGCAACAAATTTTCAGCATAAATAGTGCAAACATCGATACAGGAAGTACAAAAAAATCCCTTAATAATCCTGAAAAAAATTCAACAATCGTTGCTTTAAGTGAAGAAGTTCAAGTTAGCCTTGAAAATTCTGTAAATTCCCCTAAAAAAATACCTCTTCAACAAGGTATGCCATACAAAGACGCGCGTCAACTCCTGATTCAACAACAGTGGCAGCCCAGTTTACAGGGTCAACCTAACCTCAGAGATCGTTCTGTTAAAGAGCTATTTGATTTAGGATATAAAGAGATTAAGGATTGTTCTGGTACAGGAGAGGGGCCTTGTCGTTTTGAGTTTATCAATCAACAAGGAGAACTGCTAGTTATAGTCGCTACGACAAGAGGTTATGAAAATACAAAACGTTTTGTGAGGAATTGGTGGATTGAGAAAAAGACAGATAGCAATCAACAAAAATCGTCATCAAACATAATTCAAGAAGGTCGTTATTGGTTGGGAGGTACAGATCAGGGTTTAGAGGTCAAGGGAAAACAATATCGATATTATGACGAGTCTAATATCGATCGACCGTGGCAACCTCTCTCTGTGTTACAATATATCAAAAAAGGCGTTGTGTTTGATGGAAAAAATTATTGGTGCTTATCTACGCTCGCACCTAAAAGTGGAGGAATTTCTTGTTCTAAAAATGGATGGTAACATAAGATTTATTACCAGCTAGATCGGGAAAATTGACAATTTTTATTAGGTTTAATCGTGCTAATTAAATCACTTTCAATTAAGTCAAGATTGAAGTTTTTAGGGGTGTGTGCGTTAATAGCCATTGTACTCGGTGGTTCCAATCTAGACAGTGCTACAGCGCGCGATTATGAATCACGAACTCAAGTTGTAGATAGGTTTACGGATTGGTTTTTTTATAGAGTGAATCCTCAATTAGGAGGTCGCAAATTGCGATCTGACGATTCTTCTGCCTACATCCGCGAATGGAATGCTATTCGTACTACAGTCGATCGAGAAATGATTACTACACCAGGAGATTGCGTCGGTGATGCTTTCTGGGACTTCGATTATCGTTCTCATGGGCGATCGCTCGATCGGATTGCAGATACAATTTGGGATATCCGCGATCCATCGGGTGACAAAACTCGTGCAGATGTTTCTAAACAAGAATGGCAGAAGCTTCGTAATTCAATAATTAGAGAGCATTTTTGCTATTAATTTGCAACATTTGTCAGCAGAAATTTAGCAATAAATAAAAAGATCGCTCTCAGTTACAAAGATTGTTAAAATAGAGAATATACACCCTTGATTGGATATAATTTCGTCAAAAAGCAACGGAAACATTCTCTAGCAAAACAAAAGGATAAAAAAATGGGCAGAGTCACCGCAACAATAACCGTCACAAACGAAGTAGACAAGATGCTAGCAGAAAGAGGCTTTATCCCCGCAGAGCAAACACGATCTGTCACCATCGATAACGTGCTAGTAGATACAGGAGCAACTCGGCTCTGTTTACCAGCAGATATTATCAGTCAGTTAGGTTTAACCCTAGTTGGTGAAATTCAAGGAAATACAGCAATAGGAGCCAGACAATTTCGTCTGTTCAAAAATGTGGGTCTTGCCGTAGCTGGACGAGAAGGCAGGTATGATTGTGTAGAAATTCCCGCAGGAGAAGAACCTTTACTCGGCTTAATTCCTCTCGAAGATTTGGGTTTAGAACCCGATTTGAAAAATCAGCGGTTGATTGTTTTGCCGGCGGAGGGAATGCAAAGCTATATTCGCGTGTAAAATCCAGATAATTTCCATCTCTTTAGTCAGCGCAGGCGGACTTGGTTTGTGTAGAAGCGGTTTCCAACCGCCGAATTATTTAAATATCTAATTATCTAAGAGTCAACGAAAATGTCAGTCACTACTCATCAATTAATTCAGTGGAAACAACAAGGGCGGTCAATTGTTGCCCTGACAGCTTATGATTATGCGATCGCCCAACTCATCGATCAAGCAGGCGTAGATATCATCCTAGTCGGCGATTCCCTCGCCATGACAGTCTTAGGCTACGAAACAACCCTACCCATAACCCTCGATGAAATGCTGCACCACGCTAAAGCAGTGCGTCGCGGTGTTAAACAAGCATTAATTGTTGTAGATTTGCCGTTTTTGACTTATCAAGAAAGCCCCCAGCAAGCCATGCACTCGGCCGGGAGAGTTTTGAAAGAAACCGGCGCTCAAGCTGTAAAATTAGAAGGTGGATATCCAGCAATGGCCGCCACAGTTTCGCAGCTAACATCCGCCGGAATTCCAGTTATGGGGCACGTCGGTTTAACTCCGCAGTCGGTACACCAACTCGGCTACAAAAAACAAGGAAAAACGGCCCAAGCAGCCGATCGCATCATAGCAGAGTCGATCGCGCTTCAAGAAGCCGGTGCCTTTGCGATCGTCTTAGAACACATTCCCGCAGACTTAGCCGCTCAAATTACCCAAAAACTAACTATTCCCACCATTGGTATCGGCGCCGGGCCACACTGCGACGGACAAGTTTTAGTTACTTCCGATTTGTTGGGACTTTCCGAAAAACAGCCGCCTTTTGCGAAAGCTTACGCCAATTTGCGAGAAACAATTACTCAAGCTGTACAAGATTATTCCCTTGAAGTTAGAGAAGGCAAATTTCCCGAATAGGTTCGTAGTGAGGACTTGATTCCTTAAAAATGAGGACTAAAATCCTCACTACAAACCTAATTTACACTTTCGGCTGGCCCTCTTCCTCTTTATTTTTCTCCTGATCAACAGCTTCATCATCAGATTGAGTGATGCCATCCTTAAAACTACGCAAGGTTTTCCCCAAAGCATTTCCTAACTCAGGAATCTTCTTGGGGCCAAAAATTAGAATAGCGACTACCGCAATAATGCCCATTTCAGGCAATCCCAGACCAAACATACAAAATCTCCTGTAAAACTGGCTCGATCGTAAGTCAATCTACTGATATTGTTAAAGTATCTACCTTTTTTCCTGCATCCTGCAACAGTAGAATCAAGTTTTATTAAGCTATCCCCCGATAAATAGGAATGTTAGAAATATCCCAGCCTTCTCTGCGCGACCAACAGCACCATCTCATCCGCGATTTAGCAGACCGGATGGAAGCAGTATGGCACCGCTATCTCGACCTCGAACCCTACCACCTGCCCGCTGAGTTGGGATACGTAGAAGGGCGATTGGAAGGAGAAAAACTGATCATTGAAAACCGCTGCTATCAAACGCCCCAGTTCCGCAAAATACACCTCGAACTCGCTAAAGTCGGGCCGGTACTTGACATACTGCACTGCGTGATGTTTCCCAGACCGAATTATGCTTTGCCGATGTTCGGTACGGATATAGTAGCAGGAAAAGGCCAAGTTAGCGCCGCGATCGCAGACCTTTCTCCCCTCAATCGAGATCGAACTTTGTCGGAAACCTACCGAACCCAACTGGAAATTTTGCCGATCAAGCAATTTTCTTGTCCCCGCCAAATTCCCGAATGGGGGGATATTTTCTCAGAATTTTGTCTGTTTGTGCGACCAGAGTCGATGGAAGAAGAAAACAGATTTCTGGACATAGTTGAATCCTACGTTGAAATTCACTGCAAACAGGCAGTCGCTTCCCAACCAGTCTCTGCCGCCGAAGAATCGAAAATTCTCGACGCTCAAATTTACTACTGCACCCAGCAGCAGCAAAACGACAAAACCCGTCGCATACTAGAAAAAGCTTTCGGTAAAGATTGGGCCGAACATTACATGACCGAGGTGCTTTTTGATTTCCCTAAATAGCTGAAATTGGTTTACAATACTTAATAGTAGGTGGAAAAAACTTAATCAGGAAATCACCTACTTTATAAGTCATGGGAAAGGAATCACGGGTCAAGGATAAATCATTTTTAAAACCCCCTGGGCGAGGAGTCATAGGTTTAGCGATCGCGGCCACTATCATTACCACAGGAGTCGGTTTTTGGCAAGTATCTCAACTTAGAAAAGCCGAAGAGTTAAAGGCGGCGGCTGCAACGGCTGCTGCAACTTCCGTCGCCACCCGCACCAGTGTTACCGCTTTGGGTAGGTTGACTCCCCAGGGGGAAGTTATCAAATTGTCGGCCCCTTCGGCGTCGGAGGGAGCAAGAATTGAACTGTTGCAGGTGGAAGAGGGCGATCGAGTCAGTCAAGGACAAATCATAGCAGTTCTCGATACGCGCGATCGGCTCCAAGCAATCCTCCAACAAGCCGACAAAGAAATCAAAGTCAAACAAGCAGAATTAGCGAAAATTCAAGCCGGCGCAAAAACAGGCGTTGTCGGCGCTCAAAAAGCCGAAGTTGCCAAGTTTGAAGCACAACTGCAAAGAGAAACCGAAGCCGAAGCAGCGAATGTCGCCCGCTTAGAAGCTCAACTGCGAAGAGAAACCGAAGCCGAACAAGCTAACGTCGCCAAATTCGAGGCCGCGCTCCGAAGAGAAACCGAAGCCGAACAAGCTAATCTTGCCAAATTTGAGGCACAACTCGAAAGAGAAACAGAGGTGCAGCAATCCAAATTAGCTAGGCTAGAAGCTCAATTGCGCGGCGAAATAGCCTCTCAAAACGCTACAGTCGATCGGCTAAAAGCCGAATTAACCAACGCCGAAGCTGAGGAACAACGCAATAAAGAACTCTCCGAAACAGGCGCAATTTCTGCTTCGGCATACGACACCAAACGTTTAGCAGTAGAGACGGCTCGCCAGAGAGTAAAAGAAGCGCAAGCTATATTAGAAAAAACAGTGCAAACACTGCAAGAGCAAATAGTCGAAACCAAAGCAACAATCAAACAAACAGTAGAAACAGGCAAGCAGGAAATCAATCAATCCCGAGCCAATCTCCGACGCAAGTTAGAAACAGGCAGGCAGGAAATTAACCAAGCTAGAGCCACCTTAAATCAAAAGATAGAAACCGGTAGAGAACAAATCAATCAAGCCGAAGCAATACTCAAACAAAAAGCAGAAACCGGCCAAGAACAAATCAATCAAGCCAAAGCAAATCTAGACCAAATTACCGAAGTCCGTCCCGAAGACGTGCAAGCCGCCCAAGCCGCCGTCGAAAGTGCGATCGCCACCAAACAAAAAGCCCAAGTAGACTTAAACTTAAGCTACGTCAAAGCACCCGTATCCGGCTACGTCCTCAAAGTTCACACCCGACAAGGAGAAGGCATCAACACTCAAGACGGCATCGTAGAATTAGGCCGCACCGACCAAATGTATGCCGTAGCAGAAGTTTACGAAACCGACATCGCAAAAGTGCGAAACGGCCAGCGCGCTACCGTCAGCAGCCCCGTA
>JARCMA010000044.1 GCA_030248405.1 Microcoleus sp. MP8IB2.171 | reverse complement strand
CTTGTGTTAACATAAGTTAACATGAGTGTCCAATTAATCTGTTGTGTGTTAAATGCCGTGTTCAGCTAAATCTTAAAAGATAAAGCTCAATACAGTTTGACACACCAACCTCGTGTAATGTTTTCATCAAAAGTAAGGTCGGCTTGACCTACATTGATGCCTGTGTACTAGAACCCGCCTACGGGCTAGTAAAGCAGGAAGTAGAGACGGCTGCTGCGATCGCAGTTATGGATGGTTTCTCTCTGGGCTGCTGCAACAGCAGCGCATCTCAAGCTATTATTAGCTGGGGTCGCCAGACCGAAACAGCAAATCCAACCCAAACTAACATCCAAAAAGAAAACCTTTCTTACTTACTTAAGGTGACTGTCAACTACCCAACACTCAAGTGACTGGCCTTCTGACCTAAAACTTCAGTTGTAGTTGACTAGCCTAAGACTTTAGAGGTCTACCTTTTTTGAGTTATGACACCAAGTGGCTGCTTAGCTAGTCCCTTGCTCTGTCGTTAACGGTTAAACATCTTTATTTGGGTTAAGGACGTGCCGTTAGCCGAACAAGCTCACTAAACAAAGGCGCGTGCTAACATTACCTAGAAATAGGTCGGGGACAACCATATTCTCCTACACATTCATACCAACAAGCTTTATGACAACAACACCCGCAGGCAACATCCAAGAAAAAATTGAAGAAGAACTAGAAAGCGCTCGTACCGTCTGTGATATCAAGGGCGCGGCTTCCGGGGAATGCGCGGCGGCGTGGGACGCAGTTGAAGAACTGCAAGCAGAAGCTTCCCACCAAAAGCAAGTCAAACCTAAGAATTCTTTTGAAAAATTTTGCGACGACAATCCTGACGCTGCTGAGTGCCGCATCTACGAGGAATAAACGAGCCATTTAGCTCTATGCCTTCCCTCCCGCGCCGAAATCTAACTTTTGGCGCGGGAGAATTTTATTTGAGGGGTTGAGCCTTTAGGTAATGGCGAGATTTGCCCTCTATCCCAATACGGTTAAAATCAGCCAGCTTCTCCCCACTCCCCCAGGGCTGTTTCATTCTCTTGTAGGGGCTGCCCCCCGTGGCAGCCCCTATGTCTGAAACGCTTGTGAAATCGTCTGTGGGGGGGGTAGGCATTCTTAGCACTACAAGAGTCAAAATCGCGATTTTCGTGAGAATGAAACCGCCCTGCCCCCTGGGGGACAAGAATTTTTGGCTCTTGCGTCCCCCTTGGTTCGGGGGATGGGAAGGAGAGATCCGAGGAATAAACAGTTTTAACTCAAGCGTATTGCCGTCTATCGTGTCTCAAGTACCCTTTAAAGCACGCCAAGTACCTTAGAAAAGGTAGCAGCAACTAAAACATTAAGATCGTGTTCTGGTTGCTGATTTTTTAGCATTTTTGTAGTAAAATTTGTGACAAATAAGTGAGTATATTTTCCCAAAGATGTTGAGTCTTTTATTGGCAGCCACCGGGCCTTGGTTTCAACCGCTAGTCTGGATGGATTATCGGTTGTCTGTGTTATTAACAATTTCGATCCCGCTGGTAGTGCTGATTTGGGCTGTTGTGGCAAAAGCTGAGGCGATCGTCCGTTTGTCGATTATTTATTGGCGGGTGGCGAGTTTGCTGGCAATTGCACTTTACCTGATGATGGCTGCGCTGCCTGTGAGCTTTGTGTCGTCGGTGATTGGGAGGGCCTTAATTCCTGCTAGTCTGTGGTTTTGGGAGGATTTAAACGAAGAAATTGCCGATCGACCGCAGTCGGCCCTGAAACTGGCTTTTACAGCTTGGCGGTGGGCGATTACTGTTTACAGCGGTTTGGGCGCACTAGCTCAACTTCCCTTCTTAAGCTGTGCCTTTAAATCTCAAATTCAGGTAATTGACGAACCTTTTTGCCGCGTTTGGTTAGACCCACCTTGGCTCTATAAACAAATGTTTCACCCTACGGTAACCCCTCAATTTTTGGGATTGTTGGGTCTGATAGGTTTAGGAATCTATGTAATTTACTTGTCATACTTTGTGCTTATTAGACTAGGAAAACAGGGGAGGTCAGCTACCGGAAATTAAGTGTAGTTTAAGTTAGTATTTCCCTCCTAAATTGCAGCTAAAGTATTCCACAAAAAGCTCATAAATCCCAAATAAAAACAGCCGGGGCGCATCTAGGACAAAATCAAACTAACAGCAGGGTGGCTGACGTGACCCGCCCAAAAACGGATACAAGCCGTGGACTCCAGTCGTGGAGATCTAAAAATTTTAGACTAAGGTTCCAGCTTCCAGATTCATCTGTAGAGAAAATCTAAAATCTAAAATCTAAAATCTAAAATCGACTGACAGCAATGTTATTGGGAAAGACTGTGATGGATAGCAAACAAGCCTACTTACAGTGCTTAGAAAGGCTGATTTGGGCGCTCGATCGCCTGGAAGCAAAAGTCGAACCAAGTGAAGTCGCTCGGATTGCCGAACTGATTGTTCAGCCGATGATGGGGCCCTGGCGGTTTTTTCACACTCCCGAACATATTTTTGAGGTGGGGGGAGATGAAGACGCGATCGAGGTTTTGGCAGCTTTATTTCACGATACCGTCTACGTGCAAGTCGATCGCAGCATTAACTTTAACGTCAGCTACTACATCACTCCTGTTGCAAAAGAGGTTAACAAACAACTACAAATTCGGGATCAATCTGAACTGCCGGCGGATGCTATCTTCGATATGGTAATGCTGGTATTCAATTTTGTACCGGGCGAAGTCCTCAATCCTTTCGCCGGACAAAACGAATTTCTCAGCGCTGTCGTAGCAGCAAAAGCTCTAGAACCATTTCTCAAACGCGAGCAATTGCTTCAAATTGCAGGCTGCATTGAAGCAACCATTCCGTTTCGCGCCGCCGAGTCGGGAGTAACGGTAAGCCAGCGCCTTTATGACCGCTTGCAAGCAATAAATAGCCGATTTAACCTCAGTTTGACTGATGAGGAAATGCGGGAAACCGTCAAAAAAGCTGTGCGAATTTCTAACCGGGATGTGATGAGTTTTGCTCACCATAGTTCAGCCCATTTTTTGGCAAATACCTGGAATTTACTGCCGGAAACCAATCACAATCTCATCTGCTGCGGTTTTTACACAGTTCGCGACTACCGAGTTGCTTTGCTCAAGATGGAAGGTTTTCTGAATTATCTCAAGCCAGAAATAATTTTCCGGCAGTTTGAGGGATATCCAGACGATCGCACCTATCAGCGCTGGGAAACTACTGCTAAGTACAATCTCGAAATTGCGAAGCTTTATTTGGGGTGCAAACTGTCTGCTCTCGCCCTGCTAGAAGCTCTTTCTTCGGGTTTTGGCATCGATGTTTCTCTGGCGATGATGATGGGAGGAATTCCGGATCAATCTGTTAACTGCGTGCGCCTAGAAAGCTTTTTTCCAGAAATAGAAAAACCTTATCAATCTAAAAATGGTTTAGAAGCGGAAGTATTAAATTTATTAGAAAATGGGCGGGCTAAAAGCACTTCTAAAACCGATTTGGAGAACTCGCCACTGACAACGTTTGTCGTAAAAATTGTTGGCTTTGAGGAAATGCGCTATCAGTGCGATCGAGCTAAGGAATTTTTTAAAGAAAATCTAAATGCCGACGACTTTATTTCCGACTTTAACCCGATAGTTACAGAAATTGTCATTGATTCAATTCTCAAGTTGTTTGACAGCCGGAAATCGACTATCTACCGATACTACGATATCACTTCTAAGTTAAAGTCCCAACCCCAGAGCAATTTTCGCGATCGCCCTTTTCGCTCAAATGGTTAACTAGCTTTAAATACAGTATTTTTGCCTCCTCTATAGAAAAGACCATTACTCAGCTTATACAAGAGTGCAGCGATTACACCGTGACAGGATGGATTGCCTCGCTTTCTCTACGTCAATCAGCCTATCCATCCCGACACCAACAGCCGTACAGGTAAGTAGGTAGACGGGATTAAACCGCATAATGTAACACTATGTAAACAGGTTTAGTCAGCAAGTAGAGAGCCTTTGGAGACTTTGCCCTCGTTTACATAGGGGCGTTTTTTCGCGCCGACTTACTTATGGTGTGGGGCTGGTGGCAAAGATGCTAAAAGTTGATAAAAAATGGAAATTCGCTGCTGTTTGCCTTTGACAATTACTTTGTACAAAAGGGATTTTATAGCGGGCTGTCACTCATCTGAGCTACCCCAGATAAGCGTCACTATAAAAAGCGACTGTTAAAGCACTTCCCCCCACAGCTACAACTGGGGAATAGCAAGTTCAAACGACTTGCAAACCACTAATCCCCAATCAAACCATGCAAACCACAAATTCAATTTACGCTCAATTGCCTCTTTGCTCTTCACTGCCCACACTGAAACGAAATAATAGCACCACTGCCAATCAAAACGTGCGCTATCTCCCAATACGGTTTACTTAAGGCTTGGGAGGCTTTAAGATATTAAAAACAGGAGCATTCATTTTTATTCCAGTACCTCTGTGTTTAACTTTTTTAGATT